>DATKJG010000030.1:0-8185 GCA_035543215.1 Phycisphaerales bacterium
GCGAGGGCGCGGGCGGCGGGGCGTCATCAGTCGCGGAACTGGAAGCGGAGATCACGCGCCTGCAGGCCACCGAGGAAGCCTCGCGCCAGCGCGAACAGCAGCTGACGCAGCACAATCTGGTCCTGATGACGCTTTCACGATCGGCAGCGATCGAGGCAGGGGACATGGCGGCTGCGTTCCAGGAGATCACCCTCGCCGCGGCCCACACGCTCAACGTTGAACGGGCCAGCATCTGGCTCTTCACGCCGGACCGCTTGGCGATCAAGTGCGCCGATCTGTACCAGCGCACGCCGAATCGTCACGGCGACGGTCTGGAACTGAAGGCGGCTGACTTCCCGTCGTATTTCCGCGCCATCGAGGACAACCGCACGCTTGCCGCCGACGATGCCCGGAACGATCCGCGAACCTGCGAATTCACGCCTTCCTACCTAACGCCTCTGGGCATCACATCAATGCTCGATGCGCCGGTGCGGCGGGGCGGACGATTGATCGGCGTGATCTGCCACGAACACGTCGGGCCGTCGCGCGCCTGGTCGCTCGAGGACCAGGCCTTCGCCGGCTCGATGGCTGACTTCGTCGCGCTGACGATGCAGGCTCACGAACGAGCCGAGGCCTTGCGCAGTGTGCGGGCGAACGAGCGGCAACTGCGGCAGATCATCGATCTCGTTCCGCATCTGATCATGGCCAAGGATGTCCGCGGCCAGATCCTGCTGTGCAACAAGGCGACCGCCGAGGCGTATGGCACAACCGTCGAGGCGCTGATCGGCCGAAGCCAGTGGGATGTTCACCCGCGGCGCGATGAGGCGGCCGGCATGCTCTCGGACGATGTGCGCGTCATTGACACGGCCCGCGAGCGGCTTGTGCCCGAAGAGCGCTTCACCGACATTGCCGGTGCGACGCGCATCCTGCAGACCACGCGCATTCCCTTTCTCCATGCGGCCACGCTGCAGCAGGCGGTGCTCAGCGTCTCGATCGACATCACGCAGCGCAAGCAGGATGAGAGGCAGAAGGAAACGATGATCCAGGAACTGGATCATCGCGTGAAGAACAACCTGGCGGTGGTGCAGTCGATCGCAGAGCACACTGTTCGATCGTCCCCGACGATGGAGGAGTTCTCCGACGCCTTTGCCGGCCGACTGCGAGCCTTGGCCATTACGCACGAGATGCTGGCGCGGACGCGATGGGAGGGAGCCGATCTCCGCGCGATGGTTGAGCGCCTGACCGAGCCGTACCGTGCCGCCGATGGTTCGCCGCGCGTGACGATGACCGGCGAATCGCTGCGGCTCCCGGCTCCGGTGGCGCCCAGCGTCTGCATGATGCTGCATGAACTTGCCACCAACGCCGCCAAGCACGGCGCACTGGCGTCTCGCAATGGCGATGTCACGATCGATTGGCAACGCGAAATGCGCGACGACGGTTCGCGTCGCGTGCCATGGCTGCACATTGAATGGACAGAGCGGTGCGGACGCGGGTCGCCGCCCATCAAGGCCCCGGCACGGCCGGGTTTCGGTACGACACTCATCGAGCAGACCGCGGATTACCAGTTGCAGGGGCATGCCCGCCTGGACTTTCAGCCAGCGGGACTGGCCGCGGTGATCGAGTTCCCGCTCGAGGCGCCGCCGCAATCGACGGCTGCGGATGGGGCCGAACTTCCGCGCTCGCTGGGGCAATGGTCATTCGGCGTCGCGGCTGGCGTCCCGAATGGAGAGAAGCCAACGAATGCCAATCAGCCGGCCGCTGTTGGTAGCAGTGGGGAGGGCGGCGACCGCACAGGCGGCAGGCGCGTTCTCGTGGTCGAGGATGACCTGCTGGTCGCCCAATCGATTGCCTCGCATCTGGTGGCCCTGGGATGCGAAATCGTCGGGCCGGCATCCACCAGTGAGGCGGCCTGTGCGCTGGTGAAATCGAGGAATGTCGATGCGGCGATACTCGACATCAACCTCTCGGCGGGGACCAGTGCGCCAGTCGCCCGGGCGCTGGCAGGGCGGAAGACACCGTTCATGTTCGTCACTGGCTACAGCAGCCTGAAGACATTGCCGGACGACCTGCGAGGACAGCGCGTGCTGTGCAAGCCAGTGGATCGGGAGACACTTCGGAGGGCTATCACAGAATTGGCCGCCGTTTGACCGTGATTACCCAGTTTTACATAACACGCTTGCGACCTCTGGAATCGCGTTGTCGGACGCAAAGCGTCCCCGAACACAATATCCGGGGCTCTAGGGATTCAGGAAAAACTGACCATCGTCGCAAGATTACCTTGTTCGAGGGCGTAGTTCAGGTTAGTGTTGCCGGGTCGGAGAACTGCCGCTGAGTCGGCAGCGGGAAGAAGAGTTTGCGATGGCGTGTGCATGAGTTGCCCTGACCGTGCCCCACGAAGAGCCGCGCATACCAGGAACCATGTCTCGAACGGGATACCCGGCAAACGTTCGGATGGCTCCGCGTCCGCTGCGGTACCAAGCGGTTACTTGAAGACTTCCACACTTTCGGGAGAAAGATCAAATGCAAATGCAGGGAATCAATTGTGGCGTGCGGATGGCGGGGGCGGTGGTTGCGGTCGCAATCTGTACCGCAGCAGCGCCGGCCAGCATCGTCGATCTCGTGAACAATGGCAGTGGCTCTGCCAACGGCGCGCTGTTCTTTCGCGCCGACTTCCAGCCGGGCGGCACTGGCGTGCTCAACCCGTTCGTCCGCATACAGCACGACAACGGCCCGAGCAACAACGGCCACTCCGGCAATGGCCTCGAGCAGGGGTACAACACCTCCGGCCGGCCGGTGCAGTACGACGAACTCACTGACCCGAACTACACGCGCGATCTCCTGTTCGGCGAGATCCCGGTCGTCACCATCGACGGCGTGCAGTACAAGGAATTCATTCTCGACATCAACGAGCCTAATGGCGGCATACAGGCCTTGCTCTCCATCGACCAGATCAATATTTATACGTCCGCCACGGGAGGTCAGACCGGCCTCGAGAGCACGCTCGGGACGATTCGTTACAGCCTCGGCGCGTTCCTGAATGACAACACCGTGACGCTGGACTATGACCTCAACAGCGGCAGCGGCCAGGGCGACATGCGGATGTACATCCCGCTGACGAACTTCGCCGGCGTCGGGGCCAACGACTTCGTTTACCTGTACTCGCACTTCGGCAATCTCGACGACGATCACCGCACCGGCGACGGCTTCGAGGAATGGTCGATCATCGCAATTCCCGCGCCCGGTGTGCTCGCGCTGCTGGGAGTGGCTGGCCTGGTGGGCAGCCGGCGTCGCCGCCGCTGAACGCCGATCTCTGTCCAGCACTGGATTTCGAATTCACGCGACGGGACGCCTCGAAACGGCGTCCCGTCGTCGATTTTACATAACATGCATTATGAGACCTGGGGTGGAAATCGCCTTGACGTGTTGCGCGACGTATTGCGCGCTTCAGGCGTGACGCGCCACAGATCCTGTGCGGCCGATGAACTCCAGCGTTGCGTCGATCGCTGCCTTCAACTGCAGGCTTGTAGGCTGATCCTCCCGCAGCGGATTGGGCGTGTTGAACACATGATCGCCGCCGGCGATCAACTTCACACTCGCGCGGCGGCCGGCGGCCCGAGCGATCTGGCGGGCGGCGTCAACGGGCACAGTCTCATCCGCGTCGCCGTGGATGATCAGGATCGGGCATGCGATCCGTGCCACGTGCGCCAACAGATCGTGGCCGGCCAGGTCATCGAGTTGCTCCTGCAGGAAACCTCGGCCGATGCGCAGGCGCTGGCCGGTTCGCGATGACGGCGATTCGATCCAGCCCTGCTCCAGCAGTTCGGCCTGCTGGTCGGGCATCAGCGGATTGCACGAACTCGGCGCGGCCAGGGTGATCGCGCCGCGCAAGGGACCGACGGCCGTCGGCGTTGCCTTCGGTTGGTCCGGAACAGTTCGAAGATATGTTAAACGCGCCGCGGTCAGCAGCGCCGTCACGCCGCCGCGCGAATGGCCAAACACGAACATCGGCCGCTCGCGACCTTTCAGTTCGCCTTGGTCGATCGCTCCCAGCACCTGCGTCAGATCAAAGACATCCTTGTTCCACGTCGCACGCTCGAAGAGATCGGGCCGTGCGAACGTCGCGACGTCGTTGGTCATCCCGCTGTGACTGAAGTTGAAGCGATGAGCCACGTGCCCGGCCGCGGCAAAGTCACGGGCGAGGCGCGGGAACATCCCGTAGTCCTTGTAGCCCTTGAAGCCGTGGGCGATGACGACCACCGCTCCCCCATCGCCCGCGCGATGCGCCGGCCCGTGGGTATCGCCGAGAATCGGCTGGCCGTCAGCGCCGGAGATGGACCAGGATGCGGACGTCAAGAGATTTCACCAGGTAGACACGGAGGCGCGGAGGAAGCGAATCATACGAGATCGCCCTTGGTCTCTCGGCGAGTTGGACTCACTTGAGCCGAGCGATGACCGCGTCGGCGAATTCGCGCGTCCCCAGCGATCCGCCCAAGTCGCGCGTCTTCTCACCCGCGACCAGCGCCACGTTGTAGGCGTCGCGAACCCGATCAGCCACCTTCGCCGCGGACTGGTCGTTTCGCTTCGCCGCCAGGTGCCGCAGCATCATCACCGCGCTCATGATGACCGCCAGCGGGTTGGCCTTGTTCTGGCCGGCGATGTCGGGGGCCGAGCCGTGCACTGCCTCGAACAGTGCGTGCTTGTCACCGAAGTTTGCCCCGGGCGTGACGCCCAATCCCCCCACCAGGCCGGCGCACAGATCGCTGATCAGGTCGCCGTACAGGTTCTCGCACAGGATGACATCGAACTGCGATGGGTTCTGCACGATGCGCATGCACGCGGCGTCGATGATCATCTCTTCGTACTGAACCTTCGAGGCGAATCCGCCGCGCTCATGCTCCTCCTTGGCGCAGCGGATGAACAGGCCGTCGGAGAGTTTCATGATGTTGGCCTTGTGAAAGGCCGTGACCTTCTTGCGCCCGCGGCTGACGGCGTAGGTGAACGCGAATCGCGCGATGCGCCGGCATGCTTCGTCCGTGGCCACCTTCAGGGAGGTGATCACGCCCTCGGTGATGATGTTCTCGATGCCGCTGTACAGGCCCTCGGTGTTCTCGCGTACGACGATGAGATCGACATCCTCGTAGCGCGTGGCCACGCCCTTGACCGAGCGCACCGGTCGCACCGCCCCGTAGAGATTGAGTTTCTTGCGCAGGGCGACGTTGATGGATGCGAATCCCCCGCCGATGGGCGTGGTGCACGGACCCTTGATGGCGACGCCATGCTCGACGATGGCGTTCATGGTGTCGGCAGGCAGGACGCTGTCGCCGCCGCGCTCCAGGGCCGCGACGCCCGCGTGACGTTCGATCCAATTGATCTGGGCTCCGGCGGCGGAGAGGACGCGACGCATCGCGTCGGTCACTTCGGGGCCGATGCCGTCGCCGGGAATGAGAACAACAGTGTGCATAAAGACAGAAGGCAGAGGTTGGATGACAAGGGCGGACGATGCGCGGGCATCGGCGACTGCCGTTCGCGAGCATAACATCATCGACGCGGGGCGGCAGGGACGTGAGCGATGAGGTGTCCATGACGGACGCGCTGGAACTCGATGCGGTCATCTTCGGGGGGGGCGCAGCCGGGCTGTGGATGCTTGATGAGTTCATCCGCGCCGGCCGGCGCTGCCTGCTGCTTGAAGCCGGCGAACTGGGCGCGGGGCAGACCATCGCCTCGCAGGGCATCATCCATGGCGGGCTCAAGTACACGCTCAGCGGATTGTTCTCGTCGAGCGCGCGGGCCATTGCCGACATGCCGCGCATCTGGCGCCAGTGTCTCGCGGGCGAAGCGAAGCCGAATCTTTCGTCCACGCGCCTGCGCGCCCACTGGTGCGTGTTGTGGCAGACCACCTCGCTCAAGTCGCGCCTGGGGATGATGGGCGCGCGGGCGGGACTGCGCGTCGCGCCCAGACGGCTGGCGGCCCACGAACGTCCCCCGCTGCTGGCCGAGTGTCCGGGAATCGTGGCGCGCCTGGACGAGCAGGTCATCGAGCCGTGGAGTTTCATCGCCGATCTGAGTGAGCAGCATCGCGACAGAATCATCCGGATCGACGCCGACAACGGCTTGGAGTTCTCGCCGCTGGCGTCGCCTGCCGGAAGTTCGGAGAGCCGCTTCGTGCGGCTGCTCAATCCCGAGACCGGTGCGCCCCTGGACCTGCGGCCGCGGCACATCATTCTTGCAGCGGGAGCCGGCAATGCCCGGCTGCGCGAGATGTCCGGCCTTCGCGCGGGCGCGATGCAGCAGCGCCCCCTGCACATGGTCATGCTGCGTGGCGAACGGCTTCCGGCGCTGTGCGGCCACTGCACCGACGGTGCGGCTACGCGCGTCACCATCACCTCGACGCGAGATTTCTTCGATCGGGCCGTCTGGCAGGTTGGCGGGCAGATCGCCGAGCGCGGCGTGGCGATGGATGAGCAGCAACTGATCCGATTCGCGCACGAGGAACTCCGCGCGGTCCTCCCCGGCATCGATCTCAAGGGTGTGGAATGGGCGACATACCGGGCCAATCGAGCCGAGGCCGGCAGTGCTGGTGCCAGGCCGAGTGATGTCAGCGTGATTGGTGATGGCAATATCCTGACGTGCTGGCCGACGAAACTGGCGCTTGCTCCGCGCTTGGCGCAGCAGGTGCTCGCGATGACCGGGGCCGGTGCGGGGCGTGCGAAAGCCGGTGATGCGAAGTCTGATGTACCATCGCTGCGCGGCTGGCCGCAGCCGGTGGCCGCCCTGTCGCCGTGGGAGACGACGCAGACGTGGAAGCGACTCGACTAGAGCTTCGCCAACTGGGACAGACCGATCTGCTGATCACGCCGATCGGCTTCGGCGCGTTCAAGATCGGCCGCAACATCGGCATCAAGTATCAGCACGCCTACAGCCTCCCTACCGATGCGGAATCGGACGCGCTGCTTGCAGCCGTGGTCGATGAACTGGGCATCAACTACATCGACACCGCGCCGGCGTACGGACTGAGCGAGGAACGCGTCGGCCGGGCGCTCGGCGCGAGGAAGGATGTGGTGATCTCGACAAAGGTTGGCGAGACGTTCGAGGGCGGCGTCTCGCGATTCGATTTCAGCGCGGCCGCCGTGCGCCAGGCGATCGCGACCAGTCGCCGCCACCTGCGCCGCGAGGCGCTCGATCTGGTCTTCGCGCATTCGTCGGGCGACGATGTGCGCATCATCGAGCAGACCGATGTCGTAGCGTGTCTTGTCGAGGCCAAACGCCGCGGCGAGATCCGCTGGATTGGCTTCTCGGGCAAGACAGTCGAGGGCGCGCACGCTGCCCTGCCCTGGGCCGACGCCATCATGGTCGAGTATCACCCCGAAGACCTGTCGCAGCAGTCCGCGATGGGGGCTGCGGCCGCCCGCGGTGTCGGCGTAGTCGTCAAGAAGGGGCTGGCTTCAGGGCGATTGCCGGCAAGACAGGCCATCCGGTTCGTGCTGGCAACCCCAGCGGTCTCGAGCATGGTCATCGGCGGCCTCAGCCTTGGTCACTTGCGCGAGAACATCACCATCGCTGCGAACACCCAGCGCTGGAGATGATCGGGCTACTTGGCCTTCGGCAAGATCAGTTTCATGCCCACCTTGAGCGCCGCGGCGTCAGCGCCGATCTTGTCCTTGTTCAGCGCGTAGATCTCCTCCCACCTCGTTTGGTCGCTGAGTTCATCGCGCGCGATGGCGATGAGCGTGTCACCCGACTTCACCACGTACAGCATTTGGCCGTCGGCCAGAACGGGCTCGCGCTCGACGGGCGCCACGCCGGCTTCCTTCGGTGGCAGGAAGATCTTCTGGCCGATCTTCAGCTTCTGCGGATCGACCGTGGGGTTCTCCTTGGCGATCAGGCTCCACTTGTTCTCATCGCCGAACCACTTCTCGGCGATGGAAACGAACGTGTCGTCTTCCTCAATGATGTATTCGATGCGCGTCGCCGCGGGAGGCGGCGCTGCGGCGGCCGGCCCATCCTCGGGCTTGGCGGTCGCAGGCGGATCTGCCGGCTGCGTCGTCGGCCCGGCACTGTCGTTTGGAGTCGCAACTGGTCCGACGTCGTCCTTGGGTTCGGCGCTGCCGTCGCCTGATTTGAGGTTGCCGTTGTTCAGCCCGACCAGCGGCAGGAATGCCGCGGCAGGATTCTGGGACGCATTGGCGTCGGGGCTGATCGGCGTGAC
>DATKJG010000031.1:0-6388 GCA_035543215.1 Phycisphaerales bacterium
TGCTCATAGCACGATCCGGGTCTTCCTTCGTCAGACCCGGCGTCATTCGCATCAGGTCCAACGCGATGCCCGCGGGAATCGTTACGAAAAACGAGACGAAGTACGCGCCGAACAAGTCGCTCGACTGCGCGAACGACAGCCAGTTGATCAGCGGATGGGCCAGCAGGTACCACGGGTAGCCGTTGAAGGCGATGTCGCCGCGGAAGTACTCCGACGCCGTCCAGATCAGCGGCAGCAGCACGGCCATTGGAATCCGCGCCAGCCGCGGCGATCGACACGCTCGCTGCAGCACCCACACCGCCAGCAATGTGTGAATCGACTGATACAGCGCCAGCGCGGGATAGCCCGCGGCAGTCACGGGAATGATCCAGCGCAGCAGCCACAGCCACATCAGCATCTGCGCTGCGAGCACGGGCAGAATGATGCTGCGCAACGATCGCGTGCGCACGGCGATCAACCCCAGCGGAACCGGAACCAGGAACGCCAGCGGCCAGAAGTTCAGCGGCGGAAGGACGGCGACGGTCAACGCGGCGTGGAGCAGGGCCAGGAGCAGCGTCGCGAAGCGCATCATTTGCCGGCGTAGTCGATGATGCTGCTGATCTCGCTGCGCAATTCGCCGCGCGGCACGACGCGGTCGATGAAACCGCAGTTGAGCAGGAACTCGCTTCGCTGGAAGCCTTCGGGCAGTTCCTTGCGAATCGTCTCCTTGATCACGCGCGGGCCGGCGAAGCCGATCAGGGCCTTGGGCTCGGCGAGGATCACATCGCCCAGCATGGCGAAACTCGCCGTCACGCCGCCGGTCGTCGGATCGGTCAGGATCGAGATGAACAGCCCGCCCTGCTCGTCGAAGCGGGCCAGGGCCGCCGCGGTCTTGGCCATCTGCATCAGCGAGAAGCCCGACTCCATCATGCGCGCTCCGCCGGAGGACGAGACGATCACCAGCGGCAGGTTCTGCTCGCCCGCAGCCTCGATGGCTCGCGTGATCTTCTCGCCGATGACGCTGCCCATCGAACCGCCGAGGAACGTGAAGTCCATCGCGGCGAGGATGACCTTGCGACCCTTGATGAACGCGCGGCCGGTCTGCACGCCGTCGTTCTGGCCCGTCTTCTTCTGAGCGGCGCGAACGCGATCCTTGTATGGCTGCAGGTCCACGAACTTCAACGGATCCTGCGGGTGCATGTCCGCGTTCATGGGCTCGAAGGAATTCTCATCCACCAGTTGCGTGACGCGCTGCGCGCCCGAGACGCGATGGTGATACTGGCAGTGCGGGCACACCCACAGGTTGGCCTCGATGCTCTTGCGCGGGTTCATCTCGCTGCATTCGGGGCAGCGCATGAACACACCTTCGGGCACCGAGCGTTTGCCCGGCGCGCTTTCCTCCGGCTCGTCAGCCCAACTTCGCTGCAATGGCGCCTGAGTCATGGGGAAAGTCTAAACGTGCAAAAGTCCAAACGTCAAAAATGCCGGTCAGGAACGCCCCTCGCCGCCTTCACGCCGTCACCAGGCCGTCGGCCGCCTTCTCCAGCGAGTCCATCATCGACAAGGGGATGATCACGCGCTCGATGATCGGCCCGTCTTCCATGCTGCGCATCGATGACAGCGGCTTCTCCGCGATCCAGCAGCGAAGCATGGACCAGCCCAGGTTGTGCAGGACGATCGCCACCGATTCGCCGCGCGACTTGCGGATGATCTTCGCCACGGCGCGCATGATCCGCCCCGCGGCCGCTGACACATCCTCGCCCTCCGGCGGCGAGAGCGTGATCGGATCATCCTTCCATTGCTTGGAACGGCTGCGAAAGCGCTCGGCGAACTCCTGCTCGGTCAGACCTTCGAGCAGGCCAAGGTTCGGATCGGCCAGTTCTGCGACGTCGCGCAACTTCTCGCCCGCCATCGCGCAGAGCCGCGCGGTGTCGGCGGCGGCCTCATCCTGCGGATGATGAATGATCGTCGAACGCGCCCCGCCGAGGCGCTGCACCTCGGCCATCACAGCGGCCCGTCCGCCTTCGCTGAGCGGCAGGTCGGTGGCGCCGTGCACGCGTCCCTGCGCATCCCAGGTCGTCTCGCCGCAGCGAATCAGCATCAGGGTGATGGAGGATCGTTTGGCCATGGACTCAGAGACGCATCACCGCGATGATCGTGCTTCCTTCCTCGTCTCGGCGCCTCGGTGTCTCGGTGGTGAGATCTCGCCGCCGCGCAGCTCGGCGATGATGCGCGGATACTCGCGGCGTGACTTCGCGCCGAAGATCGCCGACGCCGCCACCAGCACATCGCAGCCGGCTTCGCGGCAGGCCGGCGCGGTCTTCGTGTTCACGCCGCCGTCGATCTCGAGTCTCTGCGTTGGCCGCAAGAGCGGCTTGACCCGCCGCGCCTTCTCCAGCACCTCCGTGATGAACGCCTGTCCGCTGAAGCCCGGGTTCACGCTCATGATCAACACCAGGTCCACGGCCTCGACGAACGGCAGGATCTTCTCGACGCTGGTCGGCGGATTGATCGCCAGCCCAGCTGTCATGCCCGCGCGGCGAATCTCGTCGGCCACCGCGGCCGGATCCTGCACCACCTCGATGTGAAACGTGTAGTTGCTCGCGCCCGCATCAGCGAAGGCCCGCATCAGCAGCAGCGGATCGCGCACCATCATGTGTACATCGAGGCACGCATCGGGGAAACGCCGGCGCAGCGAGGCGCACAGGGCCGGCCCCATCGTCAGGTTGGGAACGAAGTGACCATCCATCACATCCAGGTGCAGCAGGTCCGCTCCAGCGCCCAGCACCGCCTCGCACTCGGCTCCCATGTCGGCGAAATCGGCGGAGAGAATCGACGGCGCGATCAGCGTGCCCGCCCCGCCCCCCATTGCCTGCGTCAGGAGTCGTGAAGGCGAACGTGTCATTGGCGCTTGGCGGACGAGAGAGCTTCACTGATCTTGTTCAGCACCGCGTGCTCTGTGGCACTGATTTCGAACATCACGCCCATGATGCCACCGCTGGCCTTCGCCACGGCCTTGGCCCCTTCGATCAGGTCGTGCCGGAACTTCTCCAGTTCCTGCTGATTGAGCGTCTTGCGAAGTTCCGCGGCGAAGGCGTACCACGCGACGCGGCCATCGGGCGCGGGCCCGCGCTTGAGCCACGCCTTCAGGGCCGACAGCGCCTCGCTGTTGGGCGCCACACCCATCTTCATCGCAGCGGCGATCACTGCATCGCATTCCTTCTGATCCGCGACGCCATCGGCCCACGCCATCTCCACCAGCGGGTACAGCCGGAACGCCAGCAGCAACTCGCCCTTGGCGTTCACCGCCAGCAGGCGATCAATCACCTCGTCGTTGCTGATGCCGGTGGCCTTGCGCAGCGCCTCGCGATCGAGTTTGCGGTTGAACACGCCCTTGAGCTTCTCGACCAGTTGCACATCCTTGTTGTGGAAGTACTCGGACTCGAAGGCGTCACGTCGCGACTCGAAGGCGTCGGAGGAGGAGGTGAAGGCTGATGGCATGGAATCCGAATCCGGGTGCGGGAGCGAGAGAGTCGGAATGCTAGGACGCCGCTGGCGGCTGCGCGAAGCGCGAGGCGCGCCGCCCCGGCGGAAGGGGGCAGACAGTAGCCGTGGCCGCGCGGCGGGTCAATCGACCGTCACGCTGCCGCTGCTCGTCGCTTCATGCACAGGCCAAAACGACACACGCAGCGCCGGAACGCGCTGCGTGTGTGTCGAACGGTCAACAATCGTTGCGATCCACGCGCCTGCGTGCGGCGCTCGTTCAGCCGGCCTTCTTGCTCAGGCTGGCCTGGCGCTCGGCGTTCTGCTGGTAGATCTCCAGGTCGCGCTTGAATGCGGGCTTGGCCTTGGGCGCGGCCTTGAAGTACGCCTGCTTCTGCAGGTCGATGGCCTGGGCGACCTCGCCGCGGGCATAGCGCACGCGGGCGACCGCAGCCAGGGCCTCGGGATTGTCATCGCCTTCCAGGCGCCGCGCGGCCTCGGCGGCTTCCAGCGCCACATCCAGGTTGCGATGATCGGCCGCGATCTTCGAATCGATGGCGATCTTGTCCGAGAGCATCTGCAGCGCGCCGGAGTCGTTGGCGAACTTCTCATCGATCAGCGTCTTGGCGTACTCGTACGCCACCTTCTGATCGTCCATGTCCAGCAGTTGCATCTCGAACTTGTCGAGCGCAACGGTCGCGAACACGGAGGAGTCGAGGTTGATCACATCGTCGTAGTACTTGTTGGCCATGCGCCAGTTCTGGGCCTTGCGCGCACTGGCGGCGCCCTTGATGCCGGGCTGGGCCTGCTTCTCCAGTCTCGGATCGTACCGGCCGCTCAGGACGCGCTTGAGCACGTCATCGAAGCCGCTGTTGGCCCGCGGCAACGGGTTGCCGATGAACGCGATCTTGCCCTTGCGATCGATAATGTACGCGCACGGGATGCCGTCCTGCTTGGCGGCGTCGAACCAGGCGCGCTTGGTGCCCTCGCGGCGATCGACCGCGACGGTGTAATCCATCTTGCCCGACCACTGCGTGGTGAACTTCTTCACCAGGTCGGGCTCCTCCCAGGAGATGCCGATGATCGACAGGCCCTTGGAGCCGTATTCCTTCTGCAGTTCGGTCAGGTGCGGGATCGACTCCTTGCACGGGCCGCACCAGGTGGCCCAGAAGTCGATCACGTAGACCTTGCCGGTCTCGATGCTCGTCTCCTCGCCGCGCGTCCAGAGTTCAATGTCCAGGCCGGGGGCCTGATCGCCCACGCCCAGAACCTTTTCCTGCGCCCAGGCCCCGGCGGTCAGGCCCAGCGCCGTCACCGCACTCAGCAGCGTTCGAACCTTCATGTGCGTGTTCCTTTCGATTGTTGACCCGTCAAAGGTGGGGCGATCGGGCAAGCGATCGCACAGCGTCCGTCTGATCTGAAGAAATGCCAGAGGCCGGCGCGCGGAACAACAGCGCACCGCCTCCTCTATGTTCAACAGTAGATCAGGCATTTTGTTCCCGCAACAGGAATTTGAAATGCGGACCTGAAACCCCCTCGAACGCCTCCCCCCACACCGGCAGACCGGCTCAAGCCGGGCCCGTCAGCCTCGCCAAGGCATGTAAAGGCCGCCTTTACGCGTCATCCAGCACAGCCACGCTGTCAAAGGCCCTGCCCTCCAGCATCTCCAGGCTCGCCCCGCCGCCGGTGGAAACATGGGAGAAGCCCTCGGCCAGGCCGAACTCCTCCACTGCTGCCGCACTGTCGCCGCCGCCCACGATGCTCACCGCGCCCTCCGCGCCCCCCGCCGCCGTGGCCTTGGCCATCGCCTGGGCGACGGCCTTCGTGCCGGCATCGAACGGCGGCGTCTCGAACACCCCCATCGGGCCGTTCCACACGATCGTCTTCGCACCGCTCAGCACCCGGCTGTATTCCGCTGCCGTCGCCGGGCCGATGTCGAGTCCCATCCACTCGCCATCCCCCCCCTTGCCGATGTCGCCGGTGAAGGTCTGCGTGGCCGTGCCGGCCTCGATCTTCTTGCCGCAGACATGATCCGATGGCAGGTAAATCTTCGCGCTGCCCTTGCCGCCACTCATCGCGAGCAGCGACTTCGCTTCGCCGAGCATCGCTTCCTCGACGAGGCTCTTGCCGACGTTCTGGCCGCGGGCTTTGAGGAAGGTGTACGCCATCGCGCCGCCGATGAGGATCGCATCGACGCGCGGCATGAGGTTGCGGATGGCTGCGAGTTTGTCCGACACCTTCGCGCCGCCCAGCACCGCGACGAACGGCCGCTTCGCCTGCGCGATCGCCTCGGACAGATACTTCAACTCCTTCTGCAGCAGCAATCCCGCGACGCACGGTCGTCCCGCTTTCTTCATCGCGCTGGGCACAGCGAACATGCTGGCATCGTTGCGATGGGCGGTGCCGAAGGCGTCGTTGCAGTAGATCTCACCCAAGGCTGCGAGTTTCTCAGCGAAGGCGGGGTCGCCCTTCTTCTCGCCCTTGTGGAAGCGCAGGTTCTCCAGCACCGCGATCTCGCCATCCTTCAGCGCGTTCACCGCGACCTTGGCCTTGTCATCGGTGCAGTCGTTGCTGGGGAAGACGACCTTCGACTTGGGGGGCGGCAGCAACTCGGCCAGCCGATCAGCCGCGGGCTTGAGCGAACCGGCGGGCTCAAAGCCCTTGCCTTCGGGCCGGCCGAGGTGGCTGATGAGGATCAATCGCCCGCCGCGCTTGATGACCGATTCGATCGAAGGCAAAGCCATGCGGATGCGGCGATCGTCTGTGATCGTCGGCGGCGTCTTGTCCTCATCCAGCGGCACGTTGAAGTCCACGCGCATGAGCACGCGCTTGCCACGAACGTCGATCTGGTCGATGGTTTTCTTGGGCATGGCTCGAGAAAATGCCTTGGTAAGTGGGCGTCGGATGATATCGCGCTGTCTGGGCC
>DATKJG010000032.1:0-2035 GCA_035543215.1 Phycisphaerales bacterium
GCGAGCAGGGCTGAGTCGCATCCGGATCGAATCCAGTTCCGTCACCACGGGCAACGCGATCGCAGCGCCAAGCGCCGCCCCTACGAGCCCAACCGACAGCCACTGCCACCAGGTCTCCAGCGGCAACATCTCCATGTATCGAACGAATCCGATCGCCGCGAGCGCTCCGATCACCGCCCCGGCGGCCGCGATCGCCGCCCAATGCCGCATGTCGCGCAGCGACGGCTTGACCAGCGCGTGCAGCATCGTGTTCTCGATGACATTGAGTTCCGGCAGCAGGTGATAGAACTGGAACACGAAGCCGACAGTCTGATTGCGATAGACGTTGCGTTCATGCAGCGACAGGGCCTGCAGCCCTCGCCCGTCGAATCGCACACCGTCTGTTGCCGAAGGATCGTCATCCGGCCGATCGAGATCACCCAGCAGATGCAGCAGCGTACTCTTGCCGCAACCGGACGCGCCGAGCACCGCCACCCACTCGCCCGCGCCCACGTCCAGGTCCACGCCCTTGAGCACGGGCACATCGACCTTGCCCATGCGGTAGGTCTTGCGCAAATCCCTGGCTGAGAGCATCGCGTTACTCATAGCGCAGCGCCCTAACAGGATCGGTGTCGGCCGCCTTGGCCGCAGGCACGAACGCGCCGATCAGGCTGAACACCACCGCGCCGATCATGGTGATGATGGCGCTTTCGACGTCCACCTGGTTGGGGATCTTCTCGAAGTAGTAGACGCGCGGGTCCCACATCAGGAAGCCGCCGATGTGGTACAGCCACAGCGAGAGGAAGCCGGCAATGAGCAGCGCCGCGGTGATAAGCCCGCCCAGCACCACCGGCAGCAGGTTGCCGGACACGGCCTTGACCAGGGTGATGATCAGCGAGACGGCGGCGAACGCCAGCACGGTGATCGGTATGGCCAGCGGCGGATCGCTCAGGGCCTCGTGAATGAGGTTGATCTTGCGGACGATGAGCGTGCCCAGACCCAGGCCGACGATCGCGCCGAGCACGCCGACCACCAGACCGTAGCGCAGGAAGATCCACGAGATGCCGATGCGCGAGGCCCCGACCGAGCGAAGGATGCCGATGTCGCGCGTCTTCTCGTAGACGATGGCCCAGAAGATCGCCAGCACCAGGCCTGCGCAGACGATGTACACCAGCGAAAAGAGCGTGCGCATCATCTCGCGCTCCTTCTCGACAGGGCCGATGAACTGCGCCTGCTGCTGGGCCCAGGTGTTGACCGTGACCTTGCGGTAGTACGGCGGCGGCACGAGTTCGCCGGCCATCTCCTGCTCGAAGGCGGAGTAGGCGTCGGCCACGGCGTCGCGCAACTGCTCGGGCGTCACGTACGGCTTGGCCCGCACGAGAATCAGAGTGGCACGGGCCGGATCGACGCCGAGCACGTGCGAAGGATCGGCCGGATCGACGCGTTGCGCCTCGTTGAGGTGCATGAGGCGCTGCGCGGATTCGAGCGGGATCATGGCCCGCGTGTCGTCGATCAGGTACACGCCGGAACTGAACTCGTTGGCCACCGGGAGGATCATGCTCTCGGGTTCGACAAGTCCGCCGCCGACCACCGGAAGCGTGGTGATGGTGACATCGAAGCGCGGCATCCAGTAGCCCAGCATCGTGGTGTACGTGCCGGCCCGGGTGCGCTCATTGCCATCGGACACGTGCATGCCGAGCACGATCGCCGGCTGGCCGTTGCGCGTGAGCGACACGCCATCGCTGATCAGTTGATCCGGATTCACCAGTCGCGCGTCGAGCGCCAGCACCCTGTTCCACGCGTCTTCGCCCAGTGCGTTCTTCAGTTCATCGTCTTCATCTGAGAGTACGAACAGGGCTGTGCGCCATTCCTCCTCGGAGATCGTTCGCGCCCGCGCACGCAACTGGTCATCAGACAGGATCGTCTCGGGCCTGTTGTTGCGCAGGGTGCTGACGGCCTTCAGGAGTCGGAATCGCTGTTCATCATCGAGCGTCTTGACGACGTCCTGCCAGTGTGCCTCCAAAGCGTCGTCGATGAGCATCTGCCGCTGATGTTC
>DATKJG010000033.1:0-2061 GCA_035543215.1 Phycisphaerales bacterium
CCATGTCGCCTTGTCCGTGGTCGTGAGCAGGCTTGTGAGTACCCACAGATCGCGGGATGCGACGTCTTCATCGTCGAAGAGATCGAGCATGCGCTGCCGCGACACCGCCGATCCGGATTGAACCGCGAGCGTCATCAGGCGGGCCGCGACGTTGACCGCTGGGCCGGGCGTCGCCAGGTCGTAGTCGGTCTCGAGGATGAGATTGAGCGCCTTGACCACGGCCGCATCGTGTCGATCGCCCGCGCCCAGGGCCCGCTCGGCCGTGAGCCAGAGTTCCCACGTGTCGTACGCGGCGTCGCTCACCGGCAGCATTTGAACCAGTTGAGGCAGCCGCTGGCTCAGCCAGATGTCGCCTGCAGATTCGAACGTGATCGTTCCTCGGAGATTCTGCGAAAGGGCGATCTCCAGCTGGCTGCGGGCTCGATCGGCCACCACCGGCGGCACGTTGCTCGACGAAGCCAGTCTCGCCAGCGTGCCGGCCATCCACGTACCTCGCAGCATGTCCAGCGGCGAGGCGATGCTCGCGGGCGGCACGATCGTCTTGAGCAGCCGGTCGCTGACGGCAGGCGTATCGCCGGCTGCCCGCATCGCCTCGAAGATCGCCTTGTCCACGGCCGATCGCGTGCTGGCGTCGCCCATGGCCCACGCCAGCGCCATCGAGTTCATGTCGGCCTCCCACTGTCGATACACCGCTTCCGACGGCTCGCCGTTGGCAACCGCGATCCTCCGGCCGAGTTCATCAATCTGCGCGGGAAGTTCCGGCAGGTGATCGACGGCGTTGACGGCCTCCGCAGGCAGGCCATTGCCAAGGAACGTCGGCGTCGCAGGGAAGCGCGCGATATGCATCGACCGCGTCGCAGCGCCCGATGCGGCTCGTGATGTCTGCGACTGCGAGGCTGCCGGCTGCGTTTGCGCCAGAATCTGCTGAGTGTTCGATGTGTTGTCATTGCGCTGCGGCAGGATCGAACGCAGCACCACGATCGCGACGACGATCGTCGCGACGCCGAAGACGATGGCAAGTTTGATTGTCGGCCATGCCCCGCCGCGCTTGAGTTCCTCGCCAAGGTTGTCGGCGAGTCGGTCGAGCAGCGCGACGCCGACCGGAGGCGGCGCGGCGGCCTCGAGAGGCGCGAGCGGCATCGATGTCGCTCGACCGGCGATGTCCGTCACGCCGAGGCGCGGCCCACCCGCACGGGAATACGCGCTCAGGCCCTGCATCACGCGCATGAGGCCCTGCACCGTTACGCCATATTGCTTGGCCACGGCGACGAGTTGGTCGCGACTGCGCCTGTTCCACCCGCCGCAAGCCACCAGCACCGAGAGCACCATGCGATCGAAGGCGGTGAGGTTGAAGATGGTCGGCGGCGCGTGGCGCGGCCTGCTGCGGCTGCGCACCGCCCGCTCCATCCACATAGGCGTTTCGGCCGCCTGTGCCGCATCGTTCTGCCGTTGCGCTTGCAACTGGTTTTTCAGTGCGGAGGCTGCTTCGCGTAGCGCGGTGCGCACGACCTCCGCATCAGCGCCATGGCCATCGGGATGGCGATATATGCTGCCAAGCCTCTGCCGCAGAGCCTCTTCGATGGCCAGCGGCTCGATGCGCTCGCCTGCCAGACCGAGCAACTCGATGGGATCAGCGTCGGGCGAGACGCCCAGGAATCGCTCGAAGGGATGCAGATTCATGGGCTGCCCCCCGCACCATCGCCAGCCGCGTCCGAGCCATCGGCCGGAGCGGTGTTTGTCGATGCCGCCGGATTGGCCGGAATCTGCTCATCGAGTCCCTTGAGCTGAGCGCCCCACGGGTCCGGGCCATAGTCGGGATTCAACTGCTTGTGCTGGTTCATCACCTCGCGGGCGCGTGGCGGATCGAGTTTCGCGAGCAGCTCGATCTGGTGGAACTTCGCCTCGAACCACTCGGGCGTGCCGACCTGCGTGCCCGCGACGAGCCGGCGCCAGTGATCGAGTGACTTCTGCGGCTGGGCGCAGGCGCTGGCGAGGATGGCGGCCGATCGAAGGAACGTCGCGCTGCTGGGCCGCCGTCCCAGCAGCGTTTCGTACAGGAAC
>DATKJG010000034.1:0-2856 GCA_035543215.1 Phycisphaerales bacterium
GCGCTCTGCGTCGCGCACCGGCAACGGGGCTGCCGCCTGCCTCGCAATGTCGAGGTCAATCTCCGCCAAAGCGGCCATCATCTTGTGGAAGTGCCACTGGTTGCGCCGCACGGCGATGGGCGGCGAGTGCACCCCCAGGGCCGTGAGCCCGACCTCGAAGCCTTCGAGATCGGCCGCGTGAATGATCGACGCCGCCAGGCTGATCGCCTTCTCTTCCATGGCGCGGGCCTTGCTCGCATCGCCCGCCGCTCCCGGCAGTTTGTCGGTCGAAACGGTGAGATCGAGCACGACGCGCAGTTTCGCGGGCGCGGGGCTCGTGCGCTCGATGGTCACCAGTTGATCGGTGCGGGCCGTGCGCTTCCAACTGATGTGCCGCATGCTGTCGCCCGGGCGGAACTCGCGCAGGCCGAAGTAGTCATCGCCCGCACCGGCG
Source organism: Phycisphaerales bacterium (assembly GCA_035543215.1). Taxonomy (GTDB): domain Bacteria; phylum Planctomycetota; class Phycisphaerae; order Phycisphaerales; family SM1A02; genus DATKJG01. The sequence continues at coordinate 434 of DATKJG010000034.1, forward strand.
TGGTGGGCGATCTTGCTGCCGATGAGCCCCATCGGCGCGATCGACGCCAGCAGGCCGCGCCGCAGTTCGTAGAGCATCGGGTAGATCAGCGTGTGCTGCGGCTGGCTGATGACCTTGCTGCGGCGGAGGACGCCGAAGGGAAAGTTGGTGTGGATGCAGACGCGGTCGAAGGTCGCTTCGCCGCGGGCCAGCGGCCAGAACATCGCCTCGCCGTGCACCATCTCGCCCGGGCCGGTGTGCATCACCCACGCGCTGGCAGGCTTCATCAGTCTCTGCCAGCCGACGGCGTTCGCAGCGTTGCCGGCCTTGCCTTCATGCAGCGGCTGCTCGCTGACGTGGATGTTGAAGATGCTCATCCAGCGCGAGCGGTTGCTGACGGCGTAGCGGATGAGCAGCGGCTCGCCCACCGCGCCGTAATGCGGGTCCAGCCGCCGCACCTGGGTGCAGCGCAGCACGAGCGTCGCGAGCGTCAAGGAGAGGATGGCCGCGGCGACCAGCACGCCGAGGATCCAGAATAGAAGGTTATTCTGATTGTTCATCGCCGCCAAGGCGACGAGGATGGTCAATCCGAGGTAGATCAACCCGGGCAGATATGGCCGAAGGCGCTGAAGCATGTGCGACGCCTAAGTGTATCGGCCTGCGCGGCGCGGCCCAAGACCCAGTGACGAACAGTATGGGCAGGCGCCCCAGCCAAGGATTACCGCGAGCAGCGCCGGTGCGATCGGGCGCGAGCGCAGCGTTGGCCCGCACATCATTTGAATTTTTCGAGGTCCTGCATCAGGTCGTCCTCCCTGAACGGCTCGGAGACGCCAGGCCCAAGCGTGATCAGCAGACGCCACTTGGTGCCCTTGCTGGGAAGTTGCATCATCTCCTCGGCGTTCTGGAAGCCGCCGGCCTGCGACTGCACGAGCCAGGTCTCTTCCATCCAGCCGGTGCCGAACTCATCCATGATGACAGTGATCTCGCCGCTGGGGCTGCTATGGGCCTGGCCGACGAGGTGGCGGTTGGGATTGGTCGGCTCGCGCACGATGCGCACCTCCGCGCCGGGAACGCCGGGCAGGTCGAGTCGCTCATCGCCGACGTACACCAGTTCCACGCCGCTGGACTCGCCGCGCACCACCTTGCCCTGGATCATGTAGGCGTTGCAGCCGCCCAGCCCGAGCGCCGCGAGCGCGACAACGATGAACGGAAGCACTCGCACGATGTTGGATCGAAAGCGATTGGTCATGATTCGTGTCCACGGCTGTCAGGCGTCGCTGGAAGACGATGGTGGATCGGATTCGGAAATCGAGGCCGCACGGGAGGCGGGCGCCGCGACCTGCGCCATCGGCGGCATGGTCAGGCCCTTGACCTGCGGCAGGTCATCGGTGTTCGCCAGGCCGAAGACCTTCAGGAACTCGCTGGTGGTGCCGTAGAGCATGGGACGGCCGAGGACTTCAGCCCGGCCGGTGATCTTGACCAGCCGCCGCTCGAGCAGGCTGCGCAGCACCTCGCCCGACGCGACGCCGCGGATGGCCTCGATCTCGGCCCGCATGATCGGCTGGCGGTAAGCGACGATGGCGAGCGTTTCGAGCGCGGGCTGGCTCAGGCGCGTTTCCTGGCGCTTCTCGTGCAGGCGATGCAGCAGAGGTCCGAACGCCGGCAGCGTCAGCAGTTGCCAGCCGCCCGCCAGCCGCTCGGCCCGGAAACTGCGGTTGCTCTCGCTGTAGAGATGGTTGAGGGCCTCGATGGCGGCGAGGACGCGCTTGCTCGCGCCTTTGCCTGCAATGCCGAGGATTTCCGCGAGGCGCGATTCGGGGATCGCGCGGTCAGTGGTCATCAGCAGCGACTCGATGCGCTGCTCGAGAGGCTGATCGGCGCAGAGTTCTTCGAGCGGCGCCTGCGGCGACTCGCGGCGCGGCGATGAGGCTTTCGAAGATGCCTCCTGCGGCTGCTCCGCTGAATCATCCGTGCTTCGCGGCTTCAACTCCACCTCCATCTCGATGACGCCACGCTCCGGCGCCTTCACGTCTGAGGATCCATCCATCCCCACAGCGTATCCGCGATTTCGGATTTGCGGATTCCCGGATTCCGAGTCGGATTCAGACGTTGGCCATGCGATGGGTGGGCGTCGGCCGACCGGGGCGGAACGCCGCGCTTTCCTCGACGCTGGTCAGCACGCCCGACAGCGATCGCAGAGAATCGGCGACGATCTCGTGCAGAAGGGCGGGATCGGCCTCGGCCCGCAGGTTCACCAATAATTCGCCGGCCTGGGCCGGCCGCCCGCACACCGACGTCACCTGCACGCATTCGCCGTTGCGCGTGATGCTCACCGACGCCGGCGGCAGTCCGTGACCTGGTGTGAGCGTGAGTTTCAGATGACCGATCTCCGCGTCACAGTCGCGGACATGATCGTGGATGTGGCTGGCCAAAGTCGCCAGCAG
>DATKJG010000035.1:0-5470 GCA_035543215.1 Phycisphaerales bacterium
TTTCACTGGGATGTCCTCGACCGCCAGGTGCGCATCGAAGGCGCCGTGACGCTGGTGAGCGAGGCGGAGTCGGACGCTTACTTCGCTACGCGGCCCCTCGACAGCCAGTTGGGCGCGTGGGCCAGCCAGCAGTCGCGCGAGTTTGCGGGGGGTCGAGAGCAATTGGAGATCGCCGTCGCGGGCGTGATGGATCGCTTTGCCGATGTGATCAAGGCCGGCGGCAATATTCCGCGCCCGCCGTACTGGGGCGGCTACCGCGTGGCCCTGGAAACCATCGAGTTCTGGCAGGGCCAGCCGTCCCGCCTGCACGATCGGGTGCTCTACACGAACAAGCGCGGTAACACGTGGACGACGGCAAGGCTGTTTCCCTGACGGAGTAACCTGTCTCCTGCAGTCATGACCTCGGGCATCTCACTCGCCAACAAGTGCCAGTTGCTCTTCGGAGCGGCGATCGTCCTGATCCTGATCGGCGCGCTGGCGGTGCCATGGGCCCGCACGCAGGCGCTGGTGCGGCAATCGCAACTCGATGTCTCCCGGCAGCTGGCTGAAGCGTGGCTGCACGATCGCGCGCAACTTGGCGTGGTCGAAGACTCGGGTGTGAGGCCCGAGCAACTCGAGAACCTGGTCGGGCCACGTGCTGGCCAGCCCCTCCTGCGGTTGACGCTCGTACGCGTGGAGAACATCGAAACATCCGGCGAGCCGCCTTCCTTCGCGGCCCGCGCGCTCGAACGATTCCGCAACCATCCGGAAGAGCCCGAGTACTCGACGACGTCGCGCGTCGACGGCGTGCCGGTCTATCGATATGCCCGACCGATTCATGAATCGCAGATGCGGGCCATCCAGGAGCACTCCGTGACGTCCTTCACGCGCGGCGCCTTCGAACCGGGCGTGAGCGATCCCATCAAGGCGGTCCTCGTCATCGACCGCACCAGCGCCTTCGCCGAGGGCCAGTTGCTCACCAGCCGCGTGTTCATCATCGCGGCGGGCATCGTCGGCGCGATCCTGGCCGGCCTCGTGTTTCACTTCATCCTGACGAAACTGATCCTCTCACCCGTGCGCGCGCTTCGCAGCACCGCCGAGCGCGTGCAGGCGGGCGATACGCGCACGCGCGCCGGCATCCGCACGGGCGACGAGTTCGAACAGCTCTCCAGCGCCTTCAACACCATGCTCGACCGGCTGGAGCAGGGCCAGCAGCGGCTGAAGACGCTCAATGAAACGTTGGACCTGAAGGTCAGCGAACTCGCCGAAGCCAACGTCGGCCTGTTCGAAAGCAACAAGCTCAAGAGCGAGTTCCTCGCGAACGTCAGCCACGAACTGCGCACGCCGCTGAATTCGATCATCGGCTTCGCGGAACTGCTCGACGAGATCGCCAAGTCGGAGCCCGAGCCGAACCCCAAGCGCGTGCGCTACATCGGCAACATCCTCAGCAGCGGCCGCTCGCTGCTGGAGATGATCAATGACCTCTTGAACATGGCGAAGATCGAGTCGGGTCGCATGGAGGTAAACATCGAGCCAACGAACGTGGGCGACATGGTCGAGGGCCTCGCTGGACTGATGCGGCCGGCGGCGGAGAACAAGCAGATCACGCTGCGCACTGTCATCGGGCAGAGGCTTCCCACCGTCGAAACTGATCCCGGAAAACTGCAACAGATCATGTACAACTTCATCTCCAACGCGATCAAGTTCACGCCCGTGGGCGGCAGCGTGACGATCAGCGCCGATCGCCTGACGCGACCGGACCAGAGCGCCGGCGTGCGCGTCGCGGTGGCCGATTCAGGCCCGGGCATTCCCTACGACATGCAGGATGTGATCTTCGAGAAGTTTCGCCAGGCCGACGCCAGTCACACGCGCCAGCACGAAGGCACCGGTCTGGGCCTGGCAATCTGCAAGGAACTGGCGCAACTATTGGGCGCGACGGTGAGTTTTGTTTCCGAGCCCGGGCGCGGCGCGACATTCTTCGTTGACCTGCCCCTCACCAACCAGCCGCAGACGCCCCAGCCGCTGATGGCGGAGGTGTGAACGCTGTAGCGGTCACTTGCCGATGAGGGTGGGAATCACGCGATCAGCGTCGGCAAATCGGCGGCGTGCCAGTGACGCGTCGAACTTCGCGGGGAGATCATCCGCCGGTGTTCGCGACAGCAGGAAATTGATTGCAGCATCAACGACGCGCGCCGGCTCATCAGCCCCATCCTGCGACCAGAGGTTGTAGTCGGCCCACGAAAGCGAAACCGCGTGCCGCCGCAGCGCGCCAGCGGAATCCAGGACCTGCACGTCGAAGCGCCAGCATCCCGGCTGTTCTTGCTCAGAGAGAATCTCGATTTGTGCCACGGTTCGCAATTCGGCCGGTATACAGTGGTTCTTTCGACGACCTCGCCAACGCGCATGCTAAGCCGCTGGCGCCGAGATTGGGCGACCGGCCCTGATTTCCAACATCTGACCTTCGTCAATGCAGTTCTTCCTCGAAACCGTCCGCCTCGGCCTGCACAACCTGCGGCTGCACAAGTTGCGCAGCGTATTGACGAGCCTGGGCATCATCCTGGGCGTGGCGGCGGTCATCGTCATGGTTTCGATTGGCGAAGGCAACAAGCAGGCCGCCCTGCGCGACATCCAGGCACTTGGCGCGACCAACATCATCGCCCGCTCGTTCAAGCCGCCGGAGACCACCTCCATGGGCGCGAACCAGACGCAGTTCCTGGCGCGCTACGGCCTGCGGCGAGAGGACCTTCGCAGGCTGAAGGCCCACATGCCGTTCGTCGCCGACATCGTTCCGCTCAAGGCGGTTGGCGATGAGATGCTCTATGGCGACAAGCGCATGGTCAGCCAGGCGTTCGGCACGACGCCTGACCTGCTTCGCGTGGCGCGCCTGCGCCTGCAGCGCGGTCGCTACCTCTCGCCTCAGGACATGGACGCGAAACTCGCAGTCGCTGTGATCGGCTCCGAGGTCGCCGACAAGTTCTTCGCTCTCGAGGACCCGCTGGACAAGGTCTTCCGGATCAAGGATCAGGCGTTCACGGTCGTCGGCGTGCTCAATCCGGTCGGCCTTGCGGGCGGCGCGGGCACCGCACTGGTCGGGCGCGATCTGAACAAGGACGTGCACATTCCGCTGACCACGGCAGAGCAGCTGTTCGGCGACCTGATTATGCGCCGCGTCGCCGGTTCCAACAGCCAGGAGGAGATCGAACTCTCGGAGATCTACATCACCAGCCAGGCGACCGAGGACGTCATCCGCGATGCGGCGCTGGTGCGGCAGATCGTCCGCGCGGGCCATCCCGACCTCAACGACGTGCAGATGGTCGTGCCGTGGGAATTGCTCGAAGCCCAGAAGCGCACGCAGATGATCTGGAACATCGTGCTCATCTCGATCGCCGCCATCAGCCTGCTTATCGGCGGCATCGGCATCATGAACATCATGCTTGCATCGGTGACCGAGCGGACTCGCGAGATCGGCATACGCCGCGCCCTCGGTGCCACGCGCAAGCACATCATCTGGCAGTTCCTCGTCGAGACCGGCTCGCTCTCCGCGGTGGGCGGACTGCTGGGTATCGCCACCGGCGTCGGCCTCTCGCTGGCGGTGGGCAAACTCCTGCCGTGGGTGCTGACCTTGAAGATGGTGCGCGGCTTCGTGCAGGCGAAGGTGAATCTCGAGACGCAGATCACCTGGTGGTCGATCATCGTCTCGTTCATTGTCGCCGCCGCGGTGGGGCTGATCTTCGGTATCTATCCGGCCATCATCGCCAGCCGGCAGGACCCGATCGTCGCGCTGCGCCACGATTGATTTGGTTCGCGTCGCCGTCTCCGTCAGCCCCCATCTCTGCCTGGGGACCCGACGCGTTCCATCACCAGCACATCGCCGTTCCCCCAATCGGCCCAGCCGGGAAGTCTCTCGACCGCGCGATAGCCGCGCCCCAGAAGCAGTTGATGTCGATCTTCAGCCACGCGGCGCGGATACTCGACGATCACCCATCGAGGCTGTACGGCATCGAGTTTCTGCTGCAGGTCCCGGCCGAGCATGAAACTGTCGACGATGTTCAAATCCAAGCCGTAGATGCTCAGCACATCGTGTGCGAGGCTGACGACGACGACCCGATCGCCTTCCTGCCAGTGGCTCTGCACGTATTCGACCGCATCGCGCAGGGGTTGCTTGGCCGGTCGGATGGAGAGATCCATCGCGCTCGCCGCCCCCAGAGCAAGAAACGCGACCATTCCTGCCACGCGACGGCGCGACCAGATTGCATCGATGCCCAACGCCATCGCCAGCAGCGCACCGGGCAGCGCAAAGAGCATGAAGCGTGCATACAGCCACGATCCGCTGAGCGCGACGACAACAAGCATCAGCGGCAAGCCCAGCATGGCCAGCCCCAGAGTCTGGGCTGGCGAAATCAGGTGCGTTGATGCCAGCTGGTTGCGGCGAAGCATGCGGCCGATCCCGATCCCGACGCACATCAATCCCGGCATCGCGGCCCACCAGTACCATGACCCGCCCAATTGCAGTATTGCATGCCATCCTTCCGGGCCGAGGATGCGCGGCTGATCGGAGCTCTGCGCTGCGAAGTTCGGGCGCCACGCCAGTAGCCCGGGAAGCAGTGGCGCGTGCAGCGTGATCGTCAGCACCCCGGCCAGCGCGAGCGCGATCAGGCCCTGAGCGCACCGGGCTCGATGCTCGGTATCGCGAAACAGCCGCCATGCAAGCCACGCTCCATGCCCGATGGCGATCCACGCCGTCACGAACTGCGACCACACGCCCAGCGCGCAGCAGCATGCGTACAGCATCCAGAGCAGCGGTCGCCCCTTGCAAAGGCCCTCGATGAGCAGCCACGTTGCTGCGGCGCTGAAGAAGATCATCTGGGCGTAGCCGCGCGCCTCAACGCCTTCCAGCACGCACACCGGCGCGATGGCTGCGAGCGTCGCAGCGATCCAGCCGACACGATCGCCGGCGACGGCCCGCCCCAGCCCGAACATCACCGGAATCGCCGCGAGGGAGAACAGCAGCGCCGACAGCCTGAACGCGATCTCGAGGCCCACCTGGCCCACCAGCCATTGCACGCTCCATCGATTGAGAAGCGTGTGGAAGGTGTGGTTGATCGGATCGAGAAAGGCCCCGAGTACCGCGCCGGCTCCGCGCGTTCCGCCGTTGTACGTGCGCCATGAGGCGATCTCGTCGTACCACAGGCTCTCGGTCAGGCGCGTGCACCGTACCAGCAGCCCGATCACGATCAGCCCAGTGATCAGAAACAGTCGAGTACGACCGGTTGCGGCCGCCGAGGCCCCCCCCGGCAGCATGGCCGGAGGCGATAGGGCGCGTGTTGAGACGAGCGCCGCCGGCAGTGCAATGGCGCTTACGACCAACAACGCGCGCCAGAGTCGCGCCCCGCGCTCCGTCAGCGAGGCATCGACCAGCGGATGCGCGAAGAACGTCGCCCACCAATCCGTCGAAACCAGCACTGCCGCGACGATGCACAGAATCGCGGCC
>DATKJG010000036.1:0-2523 GCA_035543215.1 Phycisphaerales bacterium
TGGAAGCCGGTGTTCTCCGCAACGAGTCTGGCGCGCACGAGGTCTTCCCCGTTTGCGGGTGCGGGGATGTTGTCGGCGCGGGAAGAGAGCGCCAGGCTCGCAAGCGACAGCGCGAGGATCTGCATCGTGCGCTTTGGTTGCACCAGCATTCCAGCATGGTACACGCAGCGCCGGCCTGGCCTATCCAGAGGCGCCCATTCAGTGGAAGCCAGGACCAACGAGCTCCTACGCTTGACGCAAAACATGCGTGATGTGTTGAGCGCGGTACAAGAAAGATACTTGGGCTGATCTATTCGCAGCCCCTATCATCATTCCAACACGCCGCTCGCCGGTGGCGCCGTGCGCGCCGCCGACACCGCGTTCGGATGGAACGTGAACACGCCATTGAGCGCTTTGAGCTCCGCGGCGTCGCGCCCGTAGATATCGTCGTAGAAGAACGCCCGCCCCTCGGGGCCGACGCCGGCCGTCCAGTATGCGATCAGCACCGGCATCGGACTGTCCAGCGTCACCGTCTGCGTCTTACCCGTCCTGACCGCGTCCAGCAGTCTCACTTTCGACCAGCGCTCGGGGTCGGCGATCACACGCTCGGCGAGATCGAAGATCCCCTGCACGCGCACGCACCCGCTGCTGAACGTGCGGCTATCCTTTTCGAACAGCGCCTGTTGCGGCGTGTCGTGCAGATAGACTAAGTGAGCGTTCGGAAACATCAGCTTGATCCGGCCCAGCGCGTTGTTCGGTCCGGGCGCCTGCACGATCTGCCCGCCGACCCGCTCCAGTCCTTTGCGCTTGAGGTAGTTCGGATCCTTCTTCAGACCTGGAATGACATCGCGCTGCATGACCATCGGCGGCACAGTCCAGGACGGATTGATCACGACGTGCGTCATCTTCGCGCGAAAGATCGGCGTCTTCGTGTACAGCCTGCCGACCACGACGTTGACCGTGAGGCGCGCCTGCCCCTGCTCTACGTAGTACAGGCGGAACGCAGGCACGTTCACGACGATGAACCGATCGGGGAGGCCGTGCATGATGAGACGGCTGCGTTCGAGCGACAGGCGAAGCTGCTCGATGCGGGTCTCGACGGGAACGTTCAGTACGCGCAGCGTCTTGCCGCCGACCGTGCCGTCGGTGTTGAGGCCGTGGCGCTCTTGGAAGCGTTGCATCGCCTCCAACAGCGCGGGCTGTAACCGGTGCCGCTGGTGGCGGCGCCCGGCTCGAGGTCGCCCTCGATCGCCATCCGCTCGCGCAGCGCCGGTACACGTGGATCCGAGTCTCCCGGCTTGATAGTGGGCCCTGGGGCGATCGGCTTCCATCCGCCGGCGGCTTTGATCTGCCGGTAGGTCGTGAGCGTTTGCTGAAGGGCGGTATAGAGCGGATGCGAAGGTCTCAGCACAGCGAGCGCCTCGCCGATGCCCCCTTGATCGAGAGCTTCCTGAATCGCCACCGCGGGCGCGAGAAACAGGACCGCCTCGTAGGTGCGATCGAAGTTCCAGTTCGGGTCGATGCGTGCGACATCCACCTTGCCGAAGCGAAGGTGATAGGCCACTCGGACTAGCGCATCGGTCGCGAGCATGTCGAGGTCCGCGTCGCGTTCCGCGCTTGCCGGTGCCGCCCGCAGCGCCTCGAGCTGCGACAGGTGATAGTCCGCGGGACTGAGTCCGTCTGCGGCGCTGTCTCGCACGGCCGCGAGCAATGCATCCAGGTTGCGGGCATCGCTCCACGCTGGCCTGGCCTCGCGGCGCTCATAGAAGTTCGGCAGGACCACCGTCGATGCGATCGTGGCGCCGCCGACTTTTACCTCGACGCCGTTCAGCAGCTGGCCGATGCGCGCGCCGATGATCGCGGCCGCATCTTCGTCGGCTCGAAGCGGCGATGGGATCGCGAGTAGAACAGCGAACAGGCAGCAAAATAGAGAAGAAAGGCGAGGTCCGGAGTCAGAGCTTGCGCTGTGCATGCCGATCTCACTCACACGGTTGGGATGGACGATATCGAAACGCCGAGCCTGAAGGAAAGTGCCGGCTTTCGTCGAGTCGCGGCTCGGTGCATCGGGTCGTGCGCCATCTTACCGCAACGCGAACGTCATGATCCTGAGCACTGCGCACGTGCTGTGATCGGGGCGCAACTTGGTTCCCGACTGCGCCGTGTTCGATCGCGCCAGGTATCGTGCGTGTACATGCGCCATTGCCATGACATTGGACTGGTATCCGGCCGCGCAGCGGAGTCTTACGTGACGATGACAGAGTGGCGCTGCATCGCTACGCTGAGTGCATGTACAGCATTGATTCGTGCGCTGGCATTCGGCAAACTTCAACGCGTCCCTTCTCTGGCCAGGGCCACCCGGGGGGACACGACGAAGTCGCTCGATTGCAACTACCGTCTCGCATACACGCGGCAGCAGCGAACGGACAACGAACAATCACGACGCAGGCGTGTCCAAGACCAGTATTCGCACGGGAGGCGTTTCATGGCTCGATCTAACAAGTGTCTGCAGCTTGCGCATCGCTGAATCCGATGGCAGCGACTCCA
>DATKJG010000037.1:0-3164 GCA_035543215.1 Phycisphaerales bacterium
ACGCGGCTCTGGCTCGGTCAAGCGGGGATTACGCCGGGTATGGCCGTCCGGGATGTTGCAGGCCGCGCCTGCACCTCTCTCCCAAGCCCCAGGGGGGCCTGTCTCGCCGACTTCGACGGGGCTGATTCCTCGACGAGGAATCGCACCACCTGACGCAGGTCGCCGGTCTGCTCGAAGATCGTGCGCTGCCTCTGCGCACCGGTACCGTGCTCGAGAATCTCATCGATGTAGTGCAGTTCCTTCGTGCAGCCGAGCTTCTCTGCGTGCGGATCGCAGCGTTCGACCATGCGGCGGATCATGGCCTTCGCGGGCACCGCCTGCATCGTGTCGAAATCGACGAAACTGGCGTCGAGCCCGTAGCGCGAGGCGTGCCACTTGTTCTGCTTGGCGATCATCGGATGCGTGTCGAACTGATACGCGCCGTCGTCAATGTGCTCGCTGATGGCGGCGATCAGGCACTGGGTCAGCGCGACCAGCCCGAGGGTGTGCCGCATGTTCAGGGGCATATCGAATATGCGCATCTCTACCGTGCCGAAGCCCGCGTGCGGCCGCAGATCCCACCAGATCTCGCGATTGGAGGAGATGAACTTGGTGTTGATCAGATGATTGATCAGCCAGACGTACTCGCTCCAATTGCGCATCGGCGTGGGCATGCCGGCGGTGGGGAGGGCCTCGATGATCTTGGAGCGATACGACTGCAATCCGGTGTCGCGCCCGCAGAAAAACGGCGAGTTGGCCGACAATGCCAGCAGCGCCGGAAGGTGCTTGAGAAGGCGATCGCAAAGGTGGATCGCCTTGTCGCCCGAATCGACGCCGACATGTACGTGCAGGCCGAAGATCAGCAGCCGCCGCGAGATGTCCTGCATCGCGTTGAGCAACCACTGATAGCGCTCGCCCGGCGTGATCTTCTGATGTTCCCAGCGCGAGAACGGATGCGTGCCGGCCCAGACGAAGTCGATGCCCATCGCCTCGCCCGCATCATGCAGCCAGGCGAGTTTCTCGGATAGGTCGCGCTCGACCTCGGCGACCGTGCGGCAAACGCCCGTGTTGATCTCGCAGTAACTCTGCATGAACTCGGGCTTGAACGAGTCCTTCCATTTCTCGGGCACCTTGTCGAGGATCGGTCCGATGGCGGGCGTCAGCGCGCCGGTCTCGCGATCGACTGTCTGCAGTTCGAGTTCAACCCCCAGCGTGAAGTGCGAATTGCTCTTGAAGGGCTGGGCCATGCTTGTTCAGTGTACAGCGCGGCGATCATGGCTCGAACATCGTGGCGGCGAGCAGGGCCGAGCGCGACAGGAACTTGGCGCCGATCGGTATGCAGCGCTCATCGATATCGAAGAGGCTCGAATGCAGCGGCATGCGGCGTGCCGGATCGGACAAAGCGGCGCCAAGGCGCACGATCGCGCCGGGGACGACCTCCTGGAAGAAGGCGAAGTCCTCGCCGCCGAGGCTGGGCACATCGATCCATTTCACGCCGGTCTCGCCCAAAAGGTCGCTGGCTGCCGCGTTCATGATGTCGATCAGGCCTGCGTCATTGTTGGTGGGCGGCGCGTACTGCGGGAAGGTCATCGCGATCTCGCAGCCGGTGGCCTGCGACACGCCGCGGATGACGCTCCACATTCGCTGCTCGACGGCTTCGAGGTCCGCCAGGCGGCTGGTGCGCAGCGTGCCGCGGACGATCGCGTGGTCGGGAATCGCGTTGAAGGCGTGTCCGGCGTTGATCGATGCCACCGTCAGCGACAGCGGGTAGCGGCTGTCCATGCTGCGCGGGCCGAGTTGATAGAACAGATCGGTCAGGCTGACGGCCGCGGGAATGGGATCGATCGCCTGGTGCGGGCGGGCGCTGTGGCCGCTGCGGCCGCGCACGTCAATCTCGAAACTCTTGCAGGCGCTGGTGAGCGGGCCGACGCGCAGGCCGATGACACCGGTCTCGATGAACGGCTCGACGTGCACGGCGAACATGGCTGCGACGTTCTTCGCGGCGCCTTGCTCGATCATGCTCCGCGCGCCGTCGGCTGTCTCCTCGGCTGGCTGGAAGACAGCGCGAACGTTGTGCTTCAGACCCAGTGCATGCAACGATTCGCGCTGCTGGTGAAGCGCCGTAATCGCGGCAAGGACGATGGTGGTGTGGGCGTCGTGCCCGCACGCGTGGCAATGGCCTGCGTGCGTCGAGGCGTATGAGACGGTCTTGTCATCGTCCACGTGGACGCTGTCAAGTTCGCTGCGGAGAGCGACGAAGTGACCTGACGTCCCGCCGACGTCAATATCGCACACGATGCCCAGGCCGTCGTTCATGATTCGAGGCTGCAACCCCGCCTTGCGAAGTGCGTCGGCGACGGTCGCTGTGGTCTTGCGCTCCTGGCCGGAGCCTTCCGGTTCGCGATGCAGAGCGCGGCGGAAGGCGATCAGCTCATCCGCGCGGCGATCGATCGATTCGTCGAGCGTGGCAAAGGCGACCGCATCGAGCATCGCGAGTGCAGCGGGCAGATCGATAGGCTTGGAGGTGGTCGTCGGGGACATGTGGGCGCGGCATGATAGCGATCGGAGCCACGGTGGACTGGCTCACCATTTGATCACGATCTTGCCGAACTGCTCCGCCGACTCGAGTCGCGCATAGGCCTTCTGTGCGTCTGCCGGTGCGTACACATGATCGACAACCGGCTTGAGCGAACCGTTGCGCAGCAGCGCGACGACTTCGCGGTACTCCTGCATGTCGCCCATGGTGGCGCCGAGAATCGACAGTTGATTCCAGAAGATGCGTGCCAGATCGGTCGTGGCGTCAGGCCCGGACGTGTTGCCGCAGGTGACCAGCGTGCCGCCGCGCGCCAGCGACTTGATGCAGTTGAGGTGCACCGCCTTGCCCACGGACTCGGCGACGACGTCGACGCCGCGCCTGGCCGTGAGCACTCGCACCTCCTTCGACCAGTCGGCTCCCTTGTCGAGCACGCCATGATCAGCCCCGAGTTCCTTTGCGCGATCGAGCTTCGACTGGTGCCGGCTCGTGACGATCGTTGTGCATCCGAAGTGCCGGGCGATGGCGAGGCAGGCGACCGCGACGCCGCCGCCGATGCCGGTGATGAGGACCGACTGGCCGTGCCGCAGTCGCGCCCGCGTCACGAGCATGCGCCAGGCGGTGAGAAAGGTCAGCCCGAACGCGGCGGCCT
>DATKJG010000038.1:0-3517 GCA_035543215.1 Phycisphaerales bacterium
AACGTCAGATCGCGCGCGAACCAGCCGGCCTGACGCTGCAGCCCACGGCTCTGGTGCACGAGGCGTATCTGCGCCTGGGTGATGGCCGCGAAGCCAAGTGGGAAAACAAGCGCCACTTCTTCGCCGCCGCCGCCATCGCCATGCGCCGCATTCTCGTCGAGCGCGGCCGCCGCGTCGGCGCCGTCAAGCACGGCGGCGATCGCGCACGCGTCGCCTTCGACCAGGTCGAGATCGCCGGCCTGGAGGACGAGCCCTTCGACTGGATCGATCTCGACGAGGCGGTCTCGGCCCTGCAGGAACACGATCCCGAACTCGGCGAGATCGTCTCGCTGCGCTACTACATCGGCTTGAGCGTGGATCAGACGGCGCAGACCATGGGTCTTTCGCCCAGCACTGTCGACCGTTTCTGGCGCGGGGCCAAGGCCTTCCTCCTCATGCACATGGGCCACGAGGAGGGCTGAGCACTGACTACCACGCGCGTTGACATCGACGTCTGGAAGCGCCTGCGCCCGCTGATCATCGACGCCCTCGACCAGCCGCCGATGAACCGCATGGCCTTCATCAGGCACGCCTGCGGCGGCGATGAGGCCCTGCGCAAGCGCGCCGAGTCGTACCTCCACGCCTACGAGCGCGGCGAAGGCTCGCTCAAGCCGCCTTCCACCCTGCAGGATCTCGACCCGCTCGTCGGACAGCGCATCGGACGCTACATCATCCTGCGGCTGATCGGCTGTGGCGGCATGGGCGCGGTGTACCAGGCGCGGCAGGACCAACCCAGCCGCATCGTCGCGCTCAAGCTGATGCGCTCATCCGCCATCACCCGCTCGGCCCAGAAACGCTTCGAGTACGAATCGCAGCTGCTGGCACGCCTGCATCACCCCGGGATCGCGCAGGTGTACGAGGCCGGAACCTACGACCCGCAGCCGGCTCATCCGCTGGGGCGCATTCCGTACTTCGCCATGGAGTACGTGCCGCACGGCATTCCCGTCACGCGCTTCGCCGACCTCAAGAACCTCGACACGCGAGCGCGACTCGAACTGTTCGTCAAGGTCTGCGAAGCCGTGCATCACGGCCACCAGAACGGGGTGATCCATCGCGACCTCAAGCCGGCGAATATTCTCGTCGGCGACCAGCCGCGGGCGCCGACGGACGGGCAGCCGCCCATCGCACAGCCCAAGATCATCGACTTCGGCGTCGGCCGCGCCATCGACTCCGAAGGGCCGAGCCTCACCATCGCCACCAGCGCCGGGCAGATCATCGGCACGCTGCAGTACCTCGCGCCCGAGCGCCTCGGCCAGCCCGTCGGCGAAGGCAGCGACAGCGATGTGGCCAGCGCCAGCGGCGATGTGCGCTGCGATGTCTACGCACTGGGCGTCACGCTCTACGAAATGCTCGCGGGCCGCACGCCTCACAGTCTCGACACCGTCGCGCTGCCCGAAGCTTTGCGCATCATCCGCGAAGTCGAACCGCCTTCGCTGAGCTCGATCTCGCGCACGCTGCGCGGCGATGTCGAGACGATCGTCACCAAGGCGATGGAGAAGGACCCGCAGCATCGCTACCAGTCGGCCATGGAACTCGCGAACGATATCAGCTGTTTCCTGCGCCACGAGCCCATCAGCGCCCATCCGCACAGCGCGACGTATCACCTGCGCGCTTTCGCGCGCCGCAACAAGGCCCTGGTCAGCGGCATCGCGGCCGCGTTCGGCATTCTCGTGCTTGCGGTCATCATCGTCAGCGCGGCCCTGACGCGCTCGGTGCGCATGGAACGGCAGGCCCGCGAGCAGCGCGACCGGGCCCAGAAAACCGTCGCCTTCCTCAAGTCCATGCTCGTGTCGGCCAATCCGACGCTGGCCGAAGCCCCGTCATCGGCGTTCGATGCCTACGAGGACCCCTTCGGCGATGTCTTCCAGGGCAAGCAGTGGATTCCCTCGGCCGACAAGCCCCCGGGCGAGCGCCAATATTCCTCCGCCGAACTCATGGCCCACGCGGCACGGCTGCTCAACACGTCATTCCAGGATGAGCCCGAACTCAAGGCCGAGGTCGCTGACACCCTCGGCGTCACGCTGACCAAAATGGGACAAGATGGCTCGCCGCTGCTGCGCGAAGCCCTGGATATCCGCCGCGGCCTCCTCGGCGAGGACAACCTCGACACCATCAATTCGTACATGCACCTGGCCACGGCCCTCACCGGCATGGGCGCACCCGGCGAGGCCGACACGCTCCTGCGCACCGCGCTGGCGTCGCTCAAGCGCACGCACGGCCCCGATGATCCCAAGGCGCTGGCCGCCACGCTCGCGCTGGCGGGCAACCTCGCGATGATGGATCGCAACGACGAGGCGACCATTCTCATACGCGAGTCGCTCTCGCTCGCCGAGAAGCGCTACGGCCCGGATGATCCGATCACGCTGTCGCAGATGCGTACGCTCGCCGGACTCACCGTGCTGGAGGATCCCGAGGGCGCGATCGCAATGGCTCAGCGCGTCGTCGATGGCCTGAAGAAGGCCTTCGGACCCAACACGCTTCCCGTCGCCGATGCCATGGTCTCGCTGGCGTCGGACCTGCGCCTGCGCGGTTCGTTCGACGAGGCGGAGCGCGTCATCTCCGAGTCCATCGCCATCTACCGCGAGCGCTTCGGCCGCGACACGATGCGGAGTTTCGACGCCGAGCGCTGCCTGTTCGAGGTTCATCGCCGTCAGCGCCACGTCGATGACGCCGTGAACGATGTCCGCTCGCCGCTGTCGCGCTTCCGACGCGCCTACGACCCCGATCATCACATCATCCTTCGCCTGGAGGATCGGCTGGCCCGCGCGCTGCTGGAAGCCGAGGCCTTCAGGCGCGAGCAGGCTGCCGCTTCATCGACCACGGCATCGGCCGAGTCGACCGCCGCCCTGGATGAGGCCCTGTCGCTGTCGCAGCACGCGGCCGAAACCGCGATGAAGTTGTGGGGACGCGGCGACATCCTGACCATCCTTTATCACAACACCCTCGCCATCGCGCTTCGCCTGCACGGGCGCACTCAGGAAGCCGAACGCCTGATTCGCGAGTGGCTCGCCACCGAAGGCGACCCCCTCGGCATCATGGCGACGCATCAGACGCTGGCCCTGTGCCTGATGGATCAGCAGCGCTACGACGAGGCTGAGCAGGCGATGAAGGTGGCGTGGAAGAATGCGACGACGATGGGCGATCCCTATGAGCCGCGCTTCCGCGAACTGCTCGAGGCGTGGATCAGGCTGTACGAGGAATCGGGCCGGCCGGCCGAGGCCGTGCAGTATCGCGAGCGCCTGGCCGAGATCCTCTCGCCGCCTCTGAAGAAGAGCGCCGCCAACACGCCTTCCTGACATTCTGTGCGCGCCAAACCGGCACGCGTTGGCGGGCCCCGCGCCGATTATTCGCGAGCGCAAGTCCTTGTCGCTGCTGGGCCGACGCATCAATCGTGGACACCTTGCGCGCGCACAGGCGGAATCGCGCCCCTTCATAGAGGAGCGCCGATTCATGATGAACGCTGCTGCCGCCGAATCCA
>DATKJG010000039.1:0-2551 GCA_035543215.1 Phycisphaerales bacterium
CAGATTGAGCGCCGATACACGAGGTCCTTCCCGGATCGCCTGTTCAGGTCGGGACTCATGGCGCTCGTCCCCTACCCGAAGCGCATGCGGATCGCGATGCTTCCGCTCGTGTTGCTTGGCGGAATCGTGCGCGCGGCCGGCCGCAAGTTGATGGCACCCGGTCAGCGAGTGTCCGACGAACAGAACGGTGGTGCGCGCCAGACCCTCCCGTCGGCGGAAGCGACATTCATGCAGCGTGTTGCTGCTGCGCTCGCGCTATCGCCACCCGTGTCACTGTTCTCGATGTTTCGACAGATTCCCGAGCATACGCCGGCAGTCGGCGAGTCACGCCTGAAGGTCGCCGTGCTGACCGGGTGCGTCCAGCGTTTGTCGTTTGGCGACGTCAATCGCGCAACGGTGAACGTGCTTGCCGCCGAGGGCTGCACGGTGGCGGCGCCTGCAACGCAGGGCTGCTGCGGAGCGCTGCCGCTGCATGCCGGCGGCATCGAGCAGGCGCGCCGCCTGGCCAGGCACAACATCGAAGTGTTCGAGGCCGCCGGCGTCGAACGCATTGTCGTCAACGCGGCCGGGTGCGGTTCGGCGATGAAGGAATACAAGGATCTCCTCGCGGCCGATCCGGAGTGGGCGGCGCGTGCGCACGAGTTCAGCGCGAAAGTACGCGATGTCTCGGAGCTGCTGAGCGAGCTCGGTGACCCTGTGGCGCCTCGGAACCCGATACATGCGCGCGTCGCCTACCATGATGCCTGTCATCTGGCCCATGGGCAGGGCATCCGCTCGCAACCACGCGCCCTGCTGCAGACGATCCCCGGCATTGAAGTCGTCACACCAGCAGAATCCGAGATCTGCTGTGGCAGCGCGGGCATCTACAACCTCGTTCAACCCGAGCCCGCCGCGCAGCTTGGCGCCCGAAAGGCGAAGAACATCGCTGCGCTCTCTCCCGACCTGATCGCGACGGCCAATCCGGGCTGCACGCTGCAGATCTCTGCGGCGGCGCGTGTCCTGGGGTATAAATGGCCGGTCTTTCACCCCATCCAGCTAGTCGATGCTTCGATTCAAGGGCGTCGATTGAAGGGCCTAAGGCCGAAGGCCTAAGGCCCAAGGGCTGGTCCAGGAAAAGCACGCCTTCGGCCTGAGACACTGCTTAGGCCCTGGGCCTTTGGCCTTCAGAGGACCGATGTGGCAGCACAACTATGAACCGATAGGCGGCAGTCTGGGCTTTTCCGCACCTGTTGCCGCGATTCCCATCGTGGTGCTGTTCCTCATGCTCGGGGTACTTCGGAAGCCCGCGTGGGTGTCAGCGCTCTCGGCGCTGGTCTCCGCGTTGGTGGTGGCCCTCGCCGCCTACGGGATGCCGGTCAAGCTCGCGCTGATTGCCACGATCTACGGGGCCGCCTATGGCCTGTTTCCGATCGCCTGGATCGTGTTCGCGTCGATCATGCTCTACCGGCTGGCTGTCGATACCGGCAAGTTCGAGGTCATCAAGGACTCCGTCGGGAGCCTGACCGACGATCGACGCCTCCAGGCGATGTTCATCGCCTTTTCATTCGGCGCGTTCATCGAAGGCGCCGCTGGCTTCGGCGCGCCGGTCGCCGTCTCCGGCGCGATGCTGGCTGGCCTCGGCTTCAATCCGTTCTACGCCGCCGGCATCTGCCTGCTCGCCAACACCGCGCCCGTGGCGTTTGGATCGATCGGCATTCCAGTCACGACGCTTGCGAACGTTACGCAGCTTCCCGTCGGCGCCTTGAGCGCGATGGTCGGACGGCTGTGCGCCATGATTTCCGTGATCATCCCCGGCTACCTGATCGTCGTGATGGCCGGGTCGAAACGCGCACTCGAGGTGCTGCCGGCAATCATCGCCTGCGGACTGTCGTTTGCGGGCACGCAGTTCTACGTGTCCAACTACGTTGGACCCGAACTGACGGACATCGCCAGTTCTCTCGTCTGCATCGTTGTGATGATTGCTGTGCTGAAGCTCTGGAAGCCGAAAAACATCATGCGGCTCGAAGGCGATCAACCAGTGTCGCTGGAGATGTCGAGGCATAGTGCCGGCCAGATTTTCATGGCATGGGTGCCGTACCTGCTGCTCGTGGCGTTCGTACTGATGTGGGGTGACGCCGATATCAAGCCAAAGATCAACCACTTCGCCGATCAGTTTTTGCCCGGGTCGTGGCCGATGGTTCCGGAGACCGGCCGATTGGCGAACCGGCTCATGGTTCCCGGCCTCCATAACGCCATCACGCAGATCCCACCGGTGGTTGCCAAGCCGTCGCCGTACGGGGCTTTGTACGAGTTGAACTGGCTGAGCGCGTCGGGAACTGCGTGTTTCCTGGCAACGCTGCTGACCGCACTCGTGCTGCGGGTCCGGCCTTCGAAAGTCGCCAAGATCTACGTGGACACGTTCAAGCAGCTGAAGTTCGCGATCCTGACGATCGCTTCGATGCTTGGTCTCGCGTACTTGATGAACTATTCGGGCATGACCTCCACTCTTGGCCTCGCAATGGCGGCGAGTGGCGGCTTGTTCCCGTTCTTCAGTGCGATGGTGGGCTGGCTT
>DATKJG010000040.1:0-4723 GCA_035543215.1 Phycisphaerales bacterium
TGTGGAAAAACGGATCGAGGGCTTGCATCGGACTGAGAATCGCATGTATGGTGGCCGCCCGCTGGCTGCGCCGGCAGTCGGCGGCTTCGCTCGTCCTCCCGGCGCCCGCCTCTTTACGCCCCGTTCTTCAAGATATCGCCAAGAGATTGGAGTGAGTTGCAGACGCGCTGCGTGCTGCGCTGTTCCGATCGTTGATCTCTGTCAGGTGACCTCATGCACTTTGGTCCGATCGTCCTGATTGCATTGCGTTACTCGCGTGGCCTGCGCCATGGCGCGCTGAGCGCCTTCGCGATCACTCTCCTCCTCGCGATCACCGCTCGCGCCTCGGCCAACATCAATCTCGAACTGCGGCCGTCTTTCCAGTCGGTCCTCGTCGGCAACACGATCAGTCTCGGCCTTTACGCAGTCTCCGACGCGCCGGTATCGCAATCACTCTCGGCCGTTGAAGTCATCGTCAACTGGGATCCTGCGTTCCTCTCGCTGACGGGCGACAGCATGGCTGGCTCGCCGCTGCTGGTGGGCTCGCCGCGCTTCGCAGCCGACCCCTACCACTTCAACGATTCCCTGACCGATGGCGATGCGATGTGGATCGCCTTCGCGCCGCTGGGCTCGCCCGTCGCCGCCACATCGGCAGGCACATTGCTCGGAACGTTCAACTTCCTGGCCCTCGCGCCCACGATGCCCGGCACCTCGCCCATCGGCCTGCCGCCCAGCGATGTCCCCAACACAGGCGCGTGGCCGACGCGCTCGACCTTCGTCTACCACGCCACCATCCCGAATCTCAACGTCGTCGGCACACTGACCGGCGCAACGATCCAGATCAGCGTCCCCGCGCCGCCAGCAATGATCGCGCTGCTCGGAGGTTTGATCGCACCGCTGCGACGTCGCCGCTGATGATCGTGAACTTGTGAAGGGCTGAGAATGATGAACAGGCACGTGGATGGAACGAACATGAGGACCGCCGCACTCATCGGCGCTGCGCTCTGTCTCATCACCACCACTCTCGCCCACGCCGATGCCACGCTCTCCCTGCAGCGCATCGGCAGCGGCCCTTTGCTGCCCGGCCAGCAGGTGCAGGTTGTGCTGCGCATGACGAACGTGCCGCCCGCCACGCCCGCCGCCGGCTTCCAGGCGTTTCTGAGTTTCAACTCGACCCAGATGACGTTCATCAGCGGCACGTACACCACTTCGCCGTTCGGCCTGCCCATCCTTACGCCCATTGCCGCCAGTGGCTCCAACATCAATCTCGCAGCAGGTGTGGATGCGTTCGTCGGCCAGCCGCCCTCCTCCGCCGATGCCGATCTCGCCACGCTCACCTTCCAGGTGAGCACGCAGTGCGGCCTCGCATCGGTGGCGTTCCGCCCACACGATCCGCCCACGCGCCTGAGCGATGTGGATGGCGTATCGATCCAGCCGCTGGCGCTGCTCGATCTGCCGCCCGACACCAGTTGCATCGCTGATGTCTTTCCCAGCGGCGTGATCGATGTGAACGATCTTCTGACAGTGATCACGACTTGGGGGGCGTGCCCGGCCGCGCCTGACTGCTGCGCAGGCGACGCCGACAGCAACTCGACAGTCGATGTCAACGACCTGCTGGCGGTGATCACGACATGGGGCCCGTGCCCATGAATTCAACTCAACTGGCTGTTCCGATCAATTCGCATTGGAGGCAATGATGGAAATGGTGATGTGGTGTCATCGCGCCGTCCTGCGGCGTGCGATGTGTGTGCTGACTGCGACTGCAACGATGCTTCCCGCGTCAATCGCAACAGCACAGGTGCGGCAGCCGCCGGTCATGCCTTGGACCGATGGGCAATCGTTCCTCGATTTCTACGCGCCGGGTCAACCCAGTGACGACGGCGGGCTTGCCGGCGGCGCGAGCGGGCCGCAGGGCGCGGGCGACCACATCATCTCCATGCAATGCCCCAGCGGCGGCTGGAACTGGCCGCACGGCGGGTGTGGATCGACATTCAACAACATCACTGCGCCCATCTGCGAGGGCCTGCTGCAGGCGTACCTCGCGACGGGCGACATCGATTTCCGCAATGCCGCGAGCGCCGGCGGCAATTTCGACCTGACGTTCCAATATGGCAACGGCGAATCGCGCCTGTCATCGTTCACAGCGGCGTTCATGCGGCGGCTGACGGCGATGACCGGCAATTTCGCGTACAGCGCGTTCGCCGAGACGGAGTTCTTCGATGAACTCACGGCCGGGACCTACGGCCCGAGCGACCTCAACACCGCGACGTGGATCGCTGCGCTGCAGGCGGCCCGCAGCGGCGGACTGATCAACCTTCGTCCATGGGATCTGCATCAGTTGCCATGGGTCGCAGGCCAGATCGGCAACGCCGGACAGCAGAATGCGTTCCGCGACGCCCTGATCGATGGCCTGAACACGCTCGACGGCGTGCAGCCGGGCGTGAATCCGGCATACTTCGGCGAGATCCTCGGTTTCGCCGGCGGCGTGCGCGGGCTCGCGCTCAACGGCTCGACTTCCTTCCCCGCGATCAACTCGCCGCAGTACGCGCTGATCAATGGCTCGACGACACTCTGTCAATTGGCCAACGCATTGGCGTCGCTGCAGCGGCCCAATGGCTCGTGGTGGTGGACAGCCAACGGCCTCGGCGCCCTCGATGAAGACACGCAGACGACGGCGTACGCAATTCTCGCGCTCGTCGCGGCACAGAATGCCGGGTGCGGCCCGTACACCGCCCAGATCGCCAACGGACGCGCATACCTGGCGTCGATGCAGGACATCGACGGCGGATACTTCTCGTATCCGTCCGGTCCGCACAACATCGAGACCGAGGCCGAGGCGCTGTGGGCTCGCGCTGTCGCGTCATCGGTCACGCTTGGCGCGCCCTCGTGCACCAACGCCAGCACCGTCACCGTAACCATCAACAAGAGCACGACGACGATGCCCGTCGTCGGCGGCCAGTTCTTCCTCTCTTACAACAGCGCCTATCTCTCGAACCCTCTGGTCGCGGCAGGAGATGCGCCCTACATCAACATCGTCGCTTCGAACACAGCGACGCCCGGCCAGGTCTTTGTGGCCACCAGCGTTTCGCCTTCTGGCGGCATCGGAACTACAGCAGCCACGGTGATGGCTCGCATCACATTCACGGTGGTGACGGACGCCTGCAGCGTCGCCGATCTTGTCGAATGGCGCACGAACGTGCCGCCGACGCGGCTCACCGACGCCGACGGCAACGACATTCTCCCGTCGCTGACGGACCTTGCAGCAATCACTCTTGATGACACCCCGCCGACGCTGACCGCGCCCGCGAATGTCGTCGTCGAGTGCGATCCGAGCGACCCGCTGGCGCTTCCCGCCGTGCCACTGGGCAGCGCACAAGGCGGCGTGTACATCGCCTACAACAGTTTCGGACCTGAGGTGCCTTCAAACCAGTCGTACTTCAAGGCCCAGTTCTCGCAGAGCAATGCCAACGGCGCGCACCTGTTCTTTGACTCCGCGCTGCTGCCGCCGTATCTGATTCCGGGATTGACCTGGCAGTTCCTGTTCTCCGGCCTTCCCGTCGGTCAGAGCCAGCATGGCCTGGACATGGTGTTGCTGGCCCCCACCTACAACGGCTCGAATCCACCGGCGCCGCTTATCGCGCGCGACAACACCAACAGCACGTGCGCCGGCGCCCTGTCAGCCGGACCGGTGACGTGGGCGATCAACGACTACAAGGAAGGCCCGCCTCCGTTCTATGGCCCCAACGACCCCGCGCGCTGCGTGCAGAACAGCCTCTTCCGCAGCCTGGGCCTGTCGCCCAGCGCGGTGACAGTGACCAAGAACATCGTCACGCAAAGCGGCACGATCTTCACTGCCGAGATCGCAGGCATCCTCCAGACCGACAACCTCATTCACTGGTTCAATCCCGCTACTCCCGACAGCCCCGTTTCGAGTTTTGGCTTGAACGGCAAGTTCTACTATCACGCGACTTTGACCTACAACAGCGCGGGCGATCCGGGCAACGACGGCGACTTCTACTCCGGTATGCTGCAACTGAGCGCCAATTCGCCATTTACCGGCGCTGGCCACACCGTGGGCGTCGCGACCGTCAGCGACAACTGCGATTCCCTGCCGACCATCACCTTCAGCGACTCCGTCCTGGGCGGGGCCTGCCCGCAGGCCAAGACCATCACGCGCACGTGGCAGGCTGTGGATGACTGCGGCAACATTTCGACCTCGGTGCAGACCATCACCGTCGTCGATACCGAGGCCCCCACCATCGTCTTCTGTCCGCCGGATATCACGGTCGATGCCGCCGCGGGTTCCTGCAGCGCGAACGTCAGCGTCGGTCAGGCCCTGTACCAGGATTGCTGCGATGCCAGCGCCGTCACTCCCGCGCCGGCCGTCGGCACGCGCAGCGACCTGCAGCCGCTCAACGCCCCCTATCCCGCTGGCGCGCCTGTCACCATCACGTGGACCGCCACCGATGCCTGCGGCAATTCATCGAACTGCCAGCAGGTCATCACCGTGAATCCCGTCAACACCATGTACGCCGATCTCGAGCTTCTCGGCGGCTACGCGGGCACGAACTTCACGCGCTGCATCCGCTTCGAACTCTACTCGTGCCCGAACGCCACGCCGGTGATCGTCGATCAGAATGTGAACTTCATCAACGGCCAGGCCCTTGGAGTGGAGGTCACCGTGCCGTGCGGAGCGTACACCTGCATCACCGCACGCGATCGCAAGCACACCCTCCGCAGAACC
>DATKJG010000041.1:0-2980 GCA_035543215.1 Phycisphaerales bacterium
CGTCCGCGCTCGGATGCACACCGCCTATTTGGGAAAACGCCCTTGCCGGGCTCTCTGAGGCCGCAAGGCGAACCGAACATTGTCCCAGACTGGCCGCCGGAAGCAAGTGGCTGCATATGCGGCCACCTGAGTGTCTATACGAGCGCAGGAGGTGGGAAAGCAGGCAAATCCGATGATGTCCCACCATGATCCCGCAGCGATCCGGGTGCTGTACTGATTGACGTATGGGGCGCCCGCGACCGTCCTGCGTGTCGCGGAATCGCAGGAATCCGACATGCCGGCCGGTCCCAAGCCGCTATCGTGCGCCTGATGCGGAAAGCCCGCCAGACCGCCGGCGCCGTCGAAACGCTTGGCCTCGCCTTCCGTACCACTGCTGATGAATGGCGATGCCAGCAAGGCGCTCTGCGGCCTTCCGCATCGCTCCTCCGAGGCCGCGACGCCTGCCAGTATCGTTGAGTAGTTGTTGAACTGATTGCTCGCTCGCACCTTCGTCCGAGGCCCCCAGGAAGGGCCAGGTTGAGAGGTTTCACCAATGGAACTGTTGCTTCAGGCAGCGGCTGAGTGGTACGTCATCAGTGTGCTGGGCGCATGCGCCCTGCTGGGCATGGTGCTCAAGGCGATCACGACGGTGCTGACGACGGCTTCGCGCGAGCGCAGCCGGCGCGAGATTGCCGCGTACATCGCCGAGGGATCGATCCCCGCCGATCAAGGCGAGCGGCTTATGCGGGCTGAGGTGAACAGCCTGAATCGCGCAGCCTGACTTCGTCGCCCGCACGGCGTGAGGCCTGATTTGCTGCTCGCCTTGCTCGGCTACTGCGCTGGCTCGAACAGGTCGATGATGTGCGCCTGCTCCAGCGGCGAGAGTTCGTACAGCACCAACGGGCCGATTTCGCGGCGGAAGACCTGCAGGCTGCCGCAGCCGGTGCGAATCGCGTCGGCGTTGTCGCGCTCGCGGCGGTCGATCAGCACCACAATCTTCGCGCCTCCGGATTCCGCAAGCATGCTGACAGTGAGCGGCGAGAGCACCTTGGTATAGTCGAGGCCGAGCATATGCGTGCTGGCGTCGGATGATGGATTGAGTTTGAGGGCCTGCCCAAGCCGATCGCGGAAGGTCGCGGCGAACTCCGCATCGTCCTTGCACACCCATTCAGGCTCGAATCCGCTGGAGAGTTCAGCGTTGTAGTAGTCGGCAGCGGTGCGAATCGTTGCCGTCGGCTGCCGCGCGATTGTTTCAGGCTGGGGTCCGGGCTGGAATTTCTGCCAAAGTGCCCATGCGCCGAACGCGGCCAGAAGGAGCGCGGCCGCAATGGCCAGCCGACGGTAGAGGCGCATCGAGGTCCCGCGCGATGCGACCGTGAGCGGCTTGATAGCAGGAGCGGGGACGAGCGCAGGCGCCGACCGGGGCATGGCCGCTGCCACAGAATCAGGCGCCGCGTTGCCAGCCATCGCCAGGATGCTGGCAGCGGTGAGGCCTGTACCGCCGTGGAACGAGCGTCGAATCGAAGTGTCAATGTGGCGAATTGCACGCAGGTGCGCCTGCAACTGCTCATCGCGCTGCAGTTGCCGTTTGAAGGCCAGCAGTTCTTCGCCGGCAAGCGTGCCGTCGAGATACTGCATGAGCAGACGTTCCTTGACGTTATCCAGCGGCATGGGCGTCTCCGTGGGTTGTCGAGGGAACACCGGAATCAGGATCGAGCAGATCGCGCAGCGCGAGCCGGGCCCGATGCACGTGGCTCATGGCGGTGCCTTCGGCCATGTCGAGTGCGCGGGCGATCTCGCGGTAAGGCATGTTCAGGATGATGCGAAGCAAGAGGCAGGCACGTGCATTGGGTTCGAGAGTGTTGAGGGCTGCCAGCAGCCGGTCGTCGAAGGCATCCTGGTCAGAAGCCAAATCGCCATGACCGTTGAGCGAGGCGCGGTCGCGGGCACTGGCCATGGAGTCGACCACGGCCGACGATTCGCGCGATCTGTCGAGTGTTTCGGGATCGACGAGGGTCTGCGATGCGCGGCGGCGGCCATGATTGAGCGCCACAAAGCGGACGATTCGGGCCATCCAGGCCAGAAAGTTGCTGTCGGGCTCGAACTGGTCGAGCTTGCCCAACGCGATCATGGCTGACTCCTGCAGGACATCGTCAGCGGCCGAGCGATCACCCACGACGGCGGCAGCGATACACCACAACGTCCGCGAAGCGCGTTCGAATCGTTCGGCAAAAGCCGACGCCGTCAAACACCCCTTCGACCGAGCGTCTGACCGGGCGGCGTCACGCCGTGCATCCTCGGTCATTCCCGGCTTCATGTTGTCAGATGGTTCAGATCTTGCAGGCATGGCTGGAATCGGGGTTTGCGTCAAGATGGGCAATGGCCGCAAGTGCAAGGATTCAGGTGGGCGATGACATCTACCCTGCGTTAGACTGTAGCGCTATTCGGCCCACCGCCTTGCTTCGCTCGGTGCACCGCCTTGCTTTGCTCGGCGCGGCCGATTGTCTGGATGATCCAAAGTCGCTCCATTCCAGTCTCAGAATAAGGAGGAGATCGTGAGCGCGTCGAAAACTATCAGCGGCCTCGCAGTTTCGGCGACGCTTGCCGCTGCCTCAACGGCCGGGGCTACGTTCCATTTGATGCACATTGAGCAGGTGATGGGCGGCGTCAACGGCGACACGAGCGCCCAGGCCGTCCAGCTGCGCATGCGCACCAGCTTCCAGAACTTCGTATCGCAAGCCCGCATTGTCGCCTATGACGCCTCCGGGCTGAATGCGGTGCTGGTCAAGGACTTGACCACCGATGTCGCCAACGGCAGCGGCGGCGATCGCGTTCTCATCGCCAGCACCAACTTCGTGACAAGTCCCGCAGTGACGCCCGACTTTGTGATGTCGAGCCTGATTCCGGCCTCGTATCTGGCGGCCGGTTCAGTCACCTTCGAAGACGACTTCGGCAACATCTACGCGCGGCTGTGCTGGGGTGGGTCCTCCTACACCGGGTC
>DATKJG010000042.1:0-5206 GCA_035543215.1 Phycisphaerales bacterium
TGGACGGGCCGACGATCCTCGCGCATCAGCAACTGGTGCGGCGCGTGATCATCGCCCCGCACGTGCAGGATTACGCGGTGCGAGTGGTGCTGGCGACGCATCCGCAGGGCGAACTGGCCACGCCGATGGTCAATCAGTTCCTGCGTTTCGGCGCCTCGCCCCGCGCCGCCCAATCGCTCGTGCTGGCGGGCAAAGTCAAGGCCCTGCTCGATGGCCGGGCCAATGTTTCGATTGACGACATCCGCTCGGGCGTTCTGGCGGCGATGCGGCATCGCTGCCTGCTGAACTTCGAAGGCGAAGCCGAAGGCATGAAGACCGACAGCGTGTTGCAGAACATCGTCGACACGCTGCCGATGGAAGCGGCAGCCGCGGCGGCGTGACGGGCGTGCGCCTCGATGCTTAGCCCGCGCGTCGTGCCTGTCTCAGATACTTGCGATTGAAGTTCTCGCGACGCCAGTTGGTCGCCTCGTCGCCATAGAGCCGCGCCGCCAGTGATCGGAAGCCTCCGACGAGCTCCTCGCCGCTCATCGGCTGCGGCTTGAACGTCAGATCGAACAACGTGCATCGGCCCCACGGCCGTTCCTCGAGCATGCGGCCTTCGCGCAGCAACGTCGAGTACAGCGGCGTGCCGGGGAACGGCGTCAGCAGCGTGATCTGCACGTCGTACAACTCGAGTTCGTGCGCGTAGTCGTAGACGCGATCGAAGATGTCGGGGCCCTGGCCGTCCAGGCCGAGGATGAAGCAGCCGTTGACGCGGATGCCGTGCGATTGAATGGCGCCGATCGCCTGGCGATGGCGCGGCAGCGTCTTGAGTTTCCAGTCGCGCCGCAGTTCGAGGTTCGCCAGCCCGTCGCTCACCGGGCTCTCGAGGCCGATCAGCACCTCGACGCAGCCGGCGTCGTGCATGAGCGAAAGCAATTGGTCGTCCTCGCCCACGGAGACGTCGGTCTCAGTAAACCACTTCACGCGCCGCCGCGCCAGCGAAGGCAGCAGTGCCTTCCAGTACGCGCGATTGACGAAACTGTTGTCGTCGGCGAATTCCAGGAAGGGACGCCGCCACAGTTCGCGGATCCGATCCACTTCCGCCAGCACCAGGTCCACAGGCTTGATCTTGTACTTCGGCGTGAGCAGGATCGATGAGGCGCAGAAGGTGCAGCGCCACGGACAGCCGCGCGTCGTCTGCAGCGTGATGCGGTTGTATCGCTCCATGTCCAGCAGTTCGAACGCCGGCATGGGCGCATCAGCGAGGCTGAATTCGCGCGGCTGCGAGCGGTAGAGACGCTTGAGGCGGCCCGACTCCGCATCGCGAAGCACCTCGGGCCAGCAGATCTCTCCCTCGCCGACGATCGCGGCATCGCAGTGAGCAAGTGCCTCATCCGGAAGCGCGGTCACGTGCAGGCCTCCCATGACCACCTTGGCGCCGCGAGCGCGATACAGGCCGGCGACCTCGTAGGCCTCGGGGGCCTGGGCTGTGAATGTGGAGATGGCGACGAGATCGAATTCCGGCCACTCCGTGCGATCCTTGACCTGATCGACCTCGATGTAGTGGCGCTCGTGCGGCGGCGGCGTCATGCCGGCGAGCGTGAGCAGGCCGAGACTGGGCAGCGAGGCGATCGTCTTGCTGCGCTCGACGAAACCCGGAAGCGTCAGGCCCAGCCGCAGAAGTTCCGGATCGCAGGCGCGAACGCCGCTCATGGCGATGAATCCAATGCGCATCACACGTTGGTCCTATGAATGAGACTGCATCACAGAGACGGCGCTCAGCGCCAGCCCCGCGACAAGGAACACGACCGGAACAACGAAGAGGATCCGCCACGACGCCCGCCACGACGCGAGGTAGCAGGTCACAGGCATGACCATGGCCCCGGCCAGCAGCGCGAGCGATGCGAGGCTGGTGATCGTGGTCAGGGGCAATGGAACAGCGCGGGCGGTCAATGCGAACCCAAGATTGAGCAGGCCTGTGCCGAAGAACGCGACGTGCCCGAGGCGCATCAGCCTTCGCCTCCACGACGCGTACCCGCCGCAGGCGTCCTCGCGATGAAACACGAGCCCCGCAGCGGCTCCGGACAGGGCGCCGCACGTCATCCACCACCACGCGAAGACGAGGTTGACATCGGCCAGGGCCACATCTTAGCATACGCTAACTTACCCTCCGGGTTTCGGGATTCCCGCGGTTTGCAGGAACACGCCTCCCGGAGCGTGAGTCGAGCCTGACCGCTCTCGATGGATGAACGTTTACGCCGCGCCCCGCGCCGGGCGCCGGCTGTCATGCGCGCTCGATGCGCACGCGATCGGCCCCGATGAATCCCGCCAGTCGCTCCAACGCTTCGCTCAGAGCGTTCGTGCGTGCCTTCGTCGGCCTGATGCCGCGCTCCCACCACACGCGATTCACGACCAGCTCGCCGCGGTCACGATGGAACTTGGGATCGATCCGTCCCACGAGGTGCTCGCCCTGCAGTAGCGGCATCACGTAGTAGCCGAAGCGGCGCTTCGGGCCGGGCGTGAACGCCTCGAATCGGTAGTCGAAGCCGAAGAGTCGCTGACAGCGCTTGCGATCGCGCAGTACCGGATCGAACGGCGAGAGCATCCTCATCGCCCCGCTGTCAGTCAGCCCATCGCGATCGGACCTCCGCGACAATCGTCGCAGTGCTGCCTCGCGCGAGGACAGAGCCACCGCTCTTCGCGGCTTGCCTGCATCCGCTGTCTCGACCATCACCTCGATCAACTCGCCGCGGCGCAGCGCCTCCTCGCACCACCGCCGCGCCGCGGGGGGATCGATCGCGTGCCAGAATGCCGCGATCTCGCCCGGCGTCGCGATCTCCAGCCGTTCCATGGCCGATCGGCACGCCCAGTCGACGTGCTCAGCTGCGCTCGTGGGCGGCAACGCGTGCAGTTCGGACATGGCGCGCTCCGTCAGGTCGTAGACCTTCTGAAAGTTGATGCGCCGGGTGATGACCAGTTCGCCCCCGCGCCACAGGTGCTCCAGCGCCGCCTTCGCCGGCTTCCAGCCCCACCAGCCGTCCTCGGGCAATGGGTGATTGGCATGATCGTGTTCAAAGTCGCGCGATTGCAGAGGCCCATCGCGCTCGATGCGCTCGCGCACCATCGCGATCGTTCGCTCCGGATCATGTCCCAGCCGTGCCCTCCACCAGGCGTGCCGCTGGATGCGACCGCGGTAGCGCTCGAATCTGTGTTTCCAGTGGGGGTACCACATGGTGGGGATGGCCGATGCGTCGTGTGTCCAATGCTCCCACAGGCTGCGCTTTCGCTCCAGCAGGTGCGCGAGCATGCGCGGTTCGTACTCGTGCAGGCGCGAGAACAGCGTCAAGTGATGCGCCCGCTCGACGACGTTGATCGTGTCGATCTGCACGTAACCCATCTGCTCGACCAGTCGCTGCAGCGTCGCCGGCGATGCACGACGGTCGGGCGCATCGAGCAATCCTTGCGCCTCGAGCAGCGCTCGCCGCGCGGCGGTCGCCGGAATCGTCGTCACGCCCTGGCGCATTCCCACAGCCTACCGCTTCCACACGCGCTGGTTGTACTGGTGCGAGCCGCCGCGCGGGATGGTCAGCGTTGTCCAGTTCTCGCCCGCGAGAATGCGCGCGATGAGCACGATCTGTCCGACGTGGTAGCCATAGTGCGAGAGTTGCCTGTCGAGCGCGCGGATGACGCTGTGCGGCTCGCCGCGGATCGTGATGGTCTCGACGAGATCATTTGGCGCGAGCGACACCAGGGTGTTTAAGAGCGCTGCCCAGCCTTGCTCCCAATGCGCCAAGACTTCCGTTCGTGAGGTGAAGCGATCGATGAATTCCTCATCGCGATTGCGGCCGGGCTTCTCGCCATCGCTGGTCAGGAAGTCCGTCCAGCGCGAGAGCATGTTGCCCGCCATGTGCTTCATGATGACCGCGATGGAGTTGGTGTTGGCGTCGAGCGCCACGTGCAGATTGGCGTCGGACACCTGCGCGATGGCGCGGTCCGCCAGATCCTTCTGCGAGCGAAACACCGCCAGCACTTCGGGCACAAAAAGGCCGCTCGCATCGGGCATGAGCGATGGTAGCGCGCCGGCGGCGGCAGTTAGAATGCGCCAGCCGATAGGAGTTCACCATGCTGGAGCATTCCGCGAGCGTTCTCGTCGCCTTCGCTCTGATCACCGCGCTTGCAGGCTGCGCCACAGGGCCGAGCAGCGGCAGCCTTGCAACCTCGCCACCTGCGCAGCCGCGCCGCCCGGTGGCCACGTATTCGATCGTCGCGCGCGATCCGGCAACCGGCGAGATGGGCGTCGCGGTCCAGAGCCACTGGTTCAGCGTGGGCAGCGTGGTACCGTGGGCCGAGGCCGGCCTGGGCGCGGTGGCGACGCAATCGCTCGTCGATCCCTCGTATGGCCCGCTCGGGTTGCATCTGATGTCGCTCGGCCGCAGCGCGCCCGATGCCCTCAAGGGACTGCTTGCAGCGGACGAGGGCCGTGCCGTGCGGCAGGTGGCGATGATCGATTCGCGGGGGCGCATCGCCGCTCACACCGGTGATCGCTGCATCGCCGACGCCGGCATGGTCGTCGATGAGACGAATCAATTCTCTGTTGAGGCCAACCTCATGGCCAACGACAAAGTCTGGCCGGCGATGGCGGAGGCGTACCGCAGCGCCAAGGGTGATCTTGCCGACCGCATGCTCGCGGCTCTTGACGCGGCCCAGGCGGTGGGCGGCGACATCCGGGGCAAACAGTCAGCCGCTCTGCTCATCGTCAATCCCGTTTCCACCGGCAAGCCCTGGATCGATCGGAAGTTCGATCTGCGCGTGGAGGATCACGCCGAACCGCTCAAGGAATTGCGACGGCTCGTGCAGATTCAGCGCGCGTACCTGCACATGAACGCCGGCGACCTGGCGGTGGAGAAAGGCGACTTCGACCTCGCGGGCAAGGAATACTCTGCCGCTGAAGAGTTCGCGCCGCAGATCGTCGAGGTGCGCTTCTGGCACGCCGTGACGCTGGCCAAGGCCGGCCGCGTGGACGAGTCGCTGCCGATCTTCCGCGAGGTGTTCCAGAAGGAGCCGGCGTGGGCGGAACTGGTTCCGAGACTCGTGCAGCCGGATTTGCTTCCGAATGATCCGAAGGTGATCGAGCGGATCGTGTCGCAGGCGAAGCGCTAGCGAGCGGCATTGTGGCGAGGATTCGGCCGTGGTTGTGAAACGCAGCGGTTGCCCGTCGCGGGCG
>DATKJG010000043.1:0-2663 GCA_035543215.1 Phycisphaerales bacterium
TCTTGAAGTTGCGGGCATCAATGTCGCCCGAGAGCAAGGCCGCCATGAATTCCACGGGAAAATGGGCCTTGAGATAGGCCGTCATATAGGCGATCAGGGCATAGGCGGTCGAGTGGCTCTTGTTGAAGCCGTAGCCGGCGAATTTCTTGATCATCTCGAACAGATCGACCGCTTCGCCTTTCTTGAGGCCGTTGGCGACGGCGCCTTCCAGGAACTGCCCCTCGAACTTGGCGATGTCTTTCTCTTTCTTCTTGCTGATGGCCTTGATCAGCGAATAGGCGGAGCGCAGCGGAATGTCGCCCAGGCCGTGCACGATCTGCATGACCTGCTCCTGGTAGACCATGATGCCGTAGGTCTCGCGCGTGAATTCCTCGACGATCGGATGCGCCTTCGGCGCCTGCTGCCGGCCGTGCTTGCGTATGCAATAGTCGGGAATCAGGTCCATCGGCCCGGGACGGAACAGCGCGTTGGCGGCGATGAGATCCTCCAGGCGGTCGGGCTGCATCTCCGCCAGGAGTTTGCGCATGCCGCCGGATTCAAACTGGAAGATACCGGCGGTATCGGCCCGGCGGAACAGCGCCAGGACGCGCTGGTCGTCGCAGGGAACGCGATCAAGATCGAGCGGATCGGCGGATGACCCGGCCGAACCTCCTGAAACATCGAGCCTGGTAGTCGCACTTCTGATCGCCTCGGAACTTAGACTCTCGCGAATGAGTTTCTTGCACAACTCGATCGTGGAGAGCGTTCGCAGCCCAAGGAAATCCATCTTGAGCAGCCCGACCTTCTCGCACGTCGGACCGTCCCACTGCGTGACGACGTCCTCGCTGCCGCTCGCCTTGCACAGCGGCACGATGCTGTCGAGCGGCTGCGTGGCGATGACCACGCCCGCCGCGTGGACGCCCGCGTGCCGGGCGTGATCCTCCAGCGCACGGGCCGTGTCGATAACCTTGCGAGACAGCGCGTTTCCGGCGTACTCGGCCCTGAGCGACGGCTCCTTCTCGATCGCCGCGTCGATCGTGATGTGCAGTTCATTGGGAATGAGATTCGCCAGCCGCTGGCCTTCGCTGGGCGAGAGGCCGTTGACGCGCGCCACGTCCTTGATTGCGGCCTTGGCCTTGAGTCGTCCGAACGTGATGATCTGCGCCACGTGGCCGTACTTCCGCCGCACGTAGTTGATGACATCACCCCGGCCATCCTGGCAGATGTCGATGTCGATGTCGGGATACTCGCTGCGATCAGGATCGGTGAATCGCTCGAACAGCAGGCCG
The DNA here is from genome assembly GCA_035543215.1 of Phycisphaerales bacterium. GTDB lineage: Bacteria > Planctomycetota > Phycisphaerae > Phycisphaerales > SM1A02 > DATKJG01. The sequence goes on from DATKJG010000043.1 coordinate 1,269, forward strand.
TAGCGCTCGGGACAGGAGTTGGACAGGCCGAGCACGTAGCCGACCATCGTGCCCACTCCCGAGCCCCTGGCGGCGGCGGGAATGCCCTGCTGCCGCGCCCAGTTCACGAAGTCCCAGACGATCAGGAAGTACGCGCTGATGTCCTTGTCGGCGAGGATGCGCAGTTCACGCTCGAGACGCGCGCGGATCGCATCCGTCACCCCGTCGCGGCCGTATCGCCACATCGCCCCGGCATGGGCCAGGTGCGCCAGCGCCTCGTCGCAGCCGCGCTTGAGGTCATCGCGCGAGGCGCGCACTTCATCCTCGCCCACCGGCTGCAGTTCGAATCGCGCACAGACCGACTTGAACCATTCGGTCGGATCGCCCGCCTCGTCGAACGCAGGCAGATCGCCGTGGCGCACCACCTTCACCATTGGCGCGTGACTCTCCCCAGAGGGCAGTTCCACGTTGCATCGTTCAGCGATGCGCACCGTGTTCCCGATCGCTTCGGGCAGATCCTCGAATAGCCCCGCCATCGCCTCCGGCCCCTTGACGTACAACTGTCTTGAATACAGCAGCCGGCTCTGGTCGTCTTTGGTCTTGCCCATGCTGATGCAGCACAGGCTGTCGTGGTCGTCCCAGTCCTCCTCCATCAGGAAGTGCGCATCGTTGTCGGCCACCAGTGGCAGATCGAGTTCGTGGGCGAGTTTCGCCAGCAGTGGATTGATCCGCTCCTGTTCCTGCACATCGTGGCGCTGCAGTTCGATGAAGAATCGCGACTCGCCGCGCTCGTTGACACCGAACGTCTGCGCGTGCCAGCGCGCCTCCTCCACCGCGGCCCGCCAGTGGTCCTGCTTGCCGGTCTGCACGTACAAAGTGAGGTGATGCGCGATGGATGAGCCGAGGTGGCCGTTGATCGCGATCAGTCCTCCCCCCCACTTCGCAAGCGTGGACTTGTCCATCCGCGGCTTGTAGTAGAAGCCGTTGAGGAAGGAGTCGCTGGAGAGTTTCAGGAGGTTGCGCCAGCCTTCCAGATTCTCCGCCAGCAGCACAAGGTGGAAGCCGCCGTCGGCGATGCCGTTGGGCTTCTTCTCGGTGCGATCGCCCGGCGCAACGTACGCCTCGATGCCGAGGATCGGCTTGATGCCCTCGGCCTTGGCCTTGCTGTAGAACTCCAGCGCGCCATACAGGTTGCCGTGGTCGGTCACGGCGACGGCGCTCATGCCCAGTTCCTTGACGCGCTTGATCAGCCGGGTGATGACGTTGCCGCCATCCAGTAGGCTGTACTCGGTGTGCAGGTGCAGGTGCACAAAGCCGCCAGCGGCGGCATTCGAAGGCTGGGCGACATCCGGTGTCATCGGGTCAGCAGACATGGGCATCCATGCGTGAACGGGTCAGGAATCGGCGCATTGACAT
>DATKJG010000044.1:0-3531 GCA_035543215.1 Phycisphaerales bacterium
AGCTCGATGAATGCGATCTGACTTTCCGCGAACTGGCGTTGATTCAGGATGCGATGATCAGCCGCCTGCAGGCGATCTATCACAGCCGCATTTCGTACCCCGGTGTGCGAGCGGACGAGGACGAAACAGATCGCTCTAGGGGCGCGACGACGATCGTCACGCGTGTGCCGCCCGCGTCGCGGCCGGTGTCGGCGTAACCGAGATATCATGTCGGCGGGTGGCGGGTATTCAGGAGGAATCAATCATGGCTACGTCCACGCTGACCGCTGCGACTGCGCTCACCTCCGGCGGCGGGCCGACGATCTTCGTGCGTGATGTCGAGAAGGCCGTGCAGTTCTACACGCAGGCGCTCGGTCTCAAGCTGCTCTACCAGGCGGGCCCTCACTTCGCGATGATCGATGCCGGTGACGGCTTGCAGATCGGCCTTCACCCGCCCGCCAGCAACGCCGGTCAGCCGGGCGCGCGCGGCTCAATCCAAGTCTGCCTCACACCCACGCTTCCGATCGATCAGGCGGTGCGCGAACTGCAAGCGCGCGGGGTGAAGTTCCACATGCCGACGAACACTGCCGGCATCAACGGCCTGCCGATCGTAGATGATGACCAAGTCAAGCTTGCGTTCTTCACCGATCCCGACGGCAACGACCTGTATCTGTGCGAAGTGAAGAAATGGTGATGGCGTGCCGTGACGGATCGCCGTCATGACAGCGCTTCCCACGCCTTCCTCAGCCTCGTCCCTGACATCGACACGCTCGTGCGCAGTTCCTGGGCGAAGAGCGACACCCGCAGTTCCTCGATCAGCCACCTGAACTCATCCAGCGCGGGCTCCGCCCCGCCACTCGCGGCAACGTGCGCGCGTCGATCCGCAAACGGTTGCCAGAACTCGGCGATCACGCGCGTCGCGTCGATATCTCGCATCAATCCCGCGTTGGTGAGTTTCTGCAAGCGAATCACGATCGCGTTGAGGAAACGTGGGAGCTCCGCCAGCCAGCGCCATGGCGTCAGCACCAGGAAGTGCCCGGGCATGAGTTCGCGCAGTTGCGCCTTGATATCGTCGATGGCCGGTTGCAGGAACTGATTGTCCTCGGCGCCGCTGACACGCAGTTCCACATCGTGATACGCGGCGGCGATTCGCGCCACCAGATCGGCCACCCCCGCAGCCGCTGTCCACAGTTGATCCCAGCCGGCATCCAGACGCTTACGGAACGCGTCGCCCGAGCGAATCTCAGCGTCATCTCGCAGGAACACGCGATCGACGATGAGATCAGCGATGTCTCGTCGGATCTCCTCACCTCTGGCCAGCGGCGCGAAATGCAGACAGATCTGCTCGATCGCGGGCAGATACTCGACGTGCATCACCAGTTCCTCGCGCACCTGCACTGCGAAGAGCCGGCGAAGGCCTGCATGCGACGCGCGGCGGGCGGCTTCGGCTGTGTCGCAGAGCCGCATGCCGACGGTGTCACGTTCATCGACGATCGCGGGATATGCGGCGATCTGAATCCCACCGCGCGAGACCTGCACTCGCTCGGGCAGATCATCGAAGTCCCAGTGCGTCAGTCCAGTACGCTTGAAGCGTTCATCGGTCGGCGGCGCGGCGAGCACATCGGATGCAGTCGCAGCAAGTTGCGATTGCAGCGTAATCAGGTCGCGCCCGCTCGCGAGTGGCTGCCCGGCCGCGTCGATCACGCGAATGTTCATCCGCAGATGCACGGGCAGCGAATCCGTTCGCCACGCGTCGCGCGGCACGTGCACGCCGGTCGAACGAACCAGATCGCGTGCGATCGAATCGGTGAGCACGCCGACCCCAAATGGAATGTTGGCGCTGGCACTCGCCGCAACTTCGGGGACGGGGATGAACGAGACGCGCAGGTTCTTGGGCAGGCCCTTGATCAATGCCGCGATCTTCTCGGCCAGCAGTCCCGGTATGAGCCAGTCGAGTCGCTCCTCGCGCAGTTGCCGCAGCGCCTCGGCGGGCACGATCAGCGTCACTCCGTCGTCAGCGTGGCCCGGCTCGTGGCGATACTCCAGCGGCAGTTTCATGCCGCCGATATCGAGCGCATCGGGGAAATCGGCGGGATCGACGAGGGCCGAACCGCTGCGCAGCACATCGTCGCGGCGCATGCGCAAGATATCCGGCTTTCGCCGTTGGGACTTGCGCAACCATTTCTCGAACGCCGGGCCGTTGCACACATCCGGCGGCAGCCGCTCGTCGTAGAACGCGTACATCGCCTCGGGCCCGACCAGAAGATCCCGCCGCCGCGCCTTGTGTTCAGCATCGCGCAGTTGCGCGATCAGCTCGCGATTGTGCTCGAGCGCATCGCTCACACCGATCTGTGAGGCATGACGCGGCGAGGGTGAGCGATAGTCCCCTTCCACCAGCGCGTGCTGAATGAACGTCTCGCGCGCAAGCGGAAGGTCGATCCGGCCGAAATGCACCCGACGCTTGGGAATGATCGTCAGGCCACGCAGCGTGATGCGTTCGTTGGCCTCGACGTGTGATGACTGGCGATTCCAATACGGAGCCGAATGCGATCGCTTGATCAGGTGAGGCGCCAGCTCCTCGATCCATTCCGGATGAATGCGCGCGACAATGCGGGCGTACAGGCGCGTCGTCTCAACGATCTCGGCCGCCATGATCCAGCGCGGCTGATTGCGGAACAGAACGGAGCCGGGGAAGATCACGAACTTGCGATCGCTGACGCCCTGGAATTCGTAGGTGTCGGTCTTCATGCCGACGTTGCCCAGAAGACCGCTGAGCAGGGCGCGGTGGATCGACTCGTAGCGGGCCGGCGCCGAATTGGATCTCATGCCCGCGGCCATTGCCAAGGCGTGAAGTTGCCGGTGCAGATCAGCCCATTCGCGCATGCGGACGAACGAGACGAACCTCGCCTCGCACAGCTTGCGCAGTTGATTGCTCGATCGCTGCTTCGACTGCGCCTGCCACCATTCCCAGAGCTTGACGAACGTCAGGAAGTCCGAACGTTCATCGAGGAATTCGGCATGCGCGGCGTCGGCCAGGCCTGACTTGTCGAACGGCCTCAGACGCGGGTCCTGGGCCGCAAGGGCCGAGACGATGACGAGCACCTCGCGCACGGCATCTTGTTTCTGGGCTTCGAGAATCATGCGACCGAAGCGTGGATCGATCGGCAATCGCGCCAGGCGCCGCCCGATCTCAGTGAGTTCGCCTGCCGTGCTGTCGTCGATGGCGTTCAGTTCATGCAGCGTCTGCAGGCCCTCGCGCACGCTGCTGGCGCGCGGGCGATCGATGAACGGAAACTCTTCGATCCTTCCCAGCCGCAGCGACTTCATCTGCAGGATGACGCTGGCGAGGTTCGAGCGCAGAATCTCCGCATCGGTGAAGGCCGGCCGACCATCGAACTCCGGCTCGCTGTAAAGGCGGATGCACACGCCGGGCGCGATGCGGCCGCAGCGGCCGGTCCGCTGTTTCGCCGACGCCTGCGAGATCCGCTCGATGGGCAGTCGCTGCACGCGCGAGGCCGGGCTGTATCGGCTGATGCGCGCCAGGCCCGGATC
>DATKJG010000045.1:0-2426 GCA_035543215.1 Phycisphaerales bacterium
GGCCGGCGTTCTCGCCCAGCCGCGCCGGCAGTTCGTCGGCGATCAATTGGCGCGCCTCCGGCTCCGCCATCGCCTTCAGGCGCGCGACCAGGGTCGCCTTGCGCGTGCGCTCAGTGAGCGCCTGCACCAGGTACATGATCCCGTCCGCAAGCCCCCAGGCGATATTGCAACCCAGCGCCGCGAACATCATGGTGCGCACGTCATCGGCACCGGCGCCGGCGATGCTCAACGAACCGGTGATGGCGAGCGCCATCAGCAGGCCGAAGATGATCTCCGACCAGCGCTCAATCGGGTCCAGGACTCCCTTGCGCCCTTCGACTACGGCATCCGCCATGCTTCGACATTCTCCTGTGAATGGGGCGCGAGCAATATTACACTGGCACCCATGCGTTTCTCCCGGCCGCAGAATGGCTGCGCGGATATGGACGCCCGCAATTCGGCGCCGACCTGCTCGCCGGCGTGACGCTGGCCGCCTACCTGCTGCCGGCGGCGATTGGTGACGCGTCGCTGGTGCGCCTGCCGCCCGAGGCGGGTCCCCGACTGACAAAGCCCATGAACGACCGACCTCGACGTGCGGGAATTGCCTTGAATTCCCGAAGGTAGAATCACAACGGGAGGTGAACAATGAACATGCCCTTGAACCCTGATCGAGAATTCGAACGGCGGTTCGCATCCCGCCTCATGGATGTGCTGATCCGTGCCGGGCTGATCGTGGCCCTGACGGCGCTTTGTTACCGGGTCTTCTCGCCGTTCCTCACGCTCATGGTCTGGGCACTGATCCTGGCTGTGGCGATGTATCCGCTTCACCTCGCGCTCGCCGCCAGGGTCGGAAACCGACAGGGACTCGCAGCAACCCTCCTCGTCCTCATCGGCATCGTGCTGATCGTGGTGCCCTCGAGCATTCTCATGAGCCTGCTCGGTGACGCGGTAAAGCGGTTCATCGAGAACATACAAAGCAACAACCTGCAGATTCCGGCGCCGTATTCCGGCATCGAAAGCTGGCCGATCGTCGGCCGGAAACTGCATGCGCTCTGGTCGGCGGCGCACTCCGACCTACCTGCTCTGGTGCAGAGCATGCAGCCGAAGATCAGCGACCTCTCTAAAGACGCCCTGGCGTTTGTCGCGAGCATCGGCGTGGGCCTGTTGCAGTTCCTCGCATCCTTCATCGTTGCCGGGATCATCATGGCATTCGGACAATCCGGAGCGCGCGCCATGCGCTCGATCTTCAAGCGCATGTTCGGCGGCGCACGAGGCGACGAATTCGCCACGCTGTCCACGCAAACCATCCGGGCCGTTGCCAATGGGGTCATTGGAGTGGCCTTCATTCAGGCGATCATCATCGGGCTGGTGCTGATATTCGCTGGTGTTCCCGGGGCCGGGGTGCTGACTGTGATCATACTGGTGCTGGGAATCGCCCAGGTGCCCGCGCTGATCGTCACCCTGCCCGCGATCGCCTATATCTGGGCAAGCGGCAACTATGAAACGGGCGCAGCCATCGCCTATACAGTATTACTCGCGGTTTCCGGCATGGCCGATAACGTGCTGAAGCCGCTACTGCTGGGCCGCGGCGTAGATGCACCGATGCCGGTCATCCTGATTGGCGCGCTGAGTGGCATGGCCGCCGCGGGCATCCTCGGGATGTTTGTCGGCGCGACCCTGCTGGCGCTGGGCTATCAGCTCTTCATGGGCTGGGTGGCTTCAAATCCGGACGCGGACGTTCCCGACAAACAGGCCGATTCGATCCCGACAAGCTGAATCGATTCGGGGCATTCTTTTGAACCTGGCGCCGTCAACTGGAATGTGGCTGGCAACGTCGGTGAGGCGCAGTTGCACAAAATCGTGCGCCGAGGGCGCGGCAAGTCGCCTTGCACCCGGCGGGTTAATCACTGTTGGGTGTCAAAAATGGGGAACGCACACTATCGATCCATGGCACCATTCCGATTTACTTGACAGTAGACATTCGAGAAGAATTTGAAGCGGACGCGGCCAATCGCTTGTGGTTCTACACACTCCAGCCCGACGGGCCCCTTTCCTGACGATGGCTTCATGTACCATTTCCCAAACTCGGAGACGGCATGGATTCGCGCACGCTGAGAAAGCGCTTCGCTGCCGGTCTGTTCACTGGATTGCGCATCGTGTGGCCAATCCTGTCAGTCCTGCTGGGACTGATCGTCGCGCTGGGCTTGGTCGTCGGGCTGATCGAAGGCTGGTCGGTACACGAGTCGATCTATTTCGCCTTCGTATCCGGCCTGACGATCGGCTACGGCGATCTCGCGCCCAAGCTACTGCTCACACGCGTGCTGGCGATTCTCATCGGGGTGTGCGGCGTTCTGGTGACCGCTCTGGTGGCTGCGATCGCCGTAAAGGCGCTGACCGCGGCGAGTGGCGCAGCGAAGGATGACCACTGAACGCATGAACTCACGCTC
>DATKJG010000046.1:0-2092 GCA_035543215.1 Phycisphaerales bacterium
GATCGGCGATCGCGTCCATCAGCACGGTGGTCAATGGCTCGACGCGCACGACGCGATTGCGCCGCAGCGCGCTGGGGCGGCCGCTCTCCGCCGGTTCCACACCATTCTGCAGCCAGCCTTGGAGCGCGCCGGTGATTGGCCTTGAACTCCGGTTCCGAAGCGTGAAGCGCAAGATGGTGCACGGCATCGCGGAATCGCGCGAGGTCAGAGGGATGAACGGGCTGCCGACGCGCAGCGTCACGTCGAGCGGCGGCACGCGCGTGACGTCCGAGTGTGCGTAGCGAATCTCGGCGACGGGATACTCGCCGACAAACTCGATCGAGTCGTAGGCCCCGCCATCCGCAACGTCGGCCAGCGTGTAACGGCGTTGCTCAGCGGGCCCGTCGCCAACAACGAGTCGAAAGCCCTGCAGGAGTTGCTTGGGCGGGCGTCGTGTCTGGTACGCGACGCCGCCGTAGCCAGTGCCGTTGAGCCGTCCGTCAATGCGCCAGCCGCCGAGCGTGCCATCGCCCATCACATAGAGTTGCCCGGCGGCCACTCCGCCGCACGGCATGCCGATGGCGTAACGCTGTGCGCCGCGATAGATGCGCCGCTCGCCGCGCAGCCGGAGACTCGCGAGTTGCGCCGGCGTGAATCCCTTATCTTCAGGGATGAGGCGCGAGGGCAGCAGTGGCCCAGCGCTGGCGAGCCCGACCAGAGGCAGATTGAGCAGCGAAGCGCCCGCTACGGCGCTGCCCGTGGCTTCAAGAAACTCACGCCTGTTCATGCTGATGGTCATGCACGCCTCGCGCGACGCCCGCCGCCGCCCGCGCCTTCTTGTGCAGGCTCACGGCGGGATTTACACTGCGCCGCATGGTACATGCGCCCATCGGACGTTGGCGAATCGCCTTCTGCGCTGCCGCCCTGTCGAGCGTGCTTGCGGCGAGCGTGCCCGCTCGAGCCGAGGCGCCGGCGATCACCTTTCAGTCGCTGTTGCGCGAGATGACCGATCGCCATGCGCTCGCCCGCGTGCCAGAGGTGGAGTACACCTGCCGCCAGTTCAGCAGTTACGACCGCAAGTCAACTTCGCCCGCCGATGTCTCGACGTGGTTCGCCAACGGCGACGCCGCGAAATACCTGCGTGAGGAGACCAATTCCGGCCGGCGCGAGTGGGTGATGATGGATGCCGAGGGCCCGGGCGCTGTGGTGCGCATCTGGTCTGCGAATCCCAAGGGGACGCTGCGGATCTATCTCGACGGCGCTGAGCAGCCTGCGATCGAATCGCCGATGACGGATATTCTCGGCGGCAAGTGGCGCGTGGCAGCGCCGCTCTCCGCTGAGCGATCCCGCGGCTGGAACCTCTATCTGCCCATTCCGTATTCGAAGCATTGCAAGATCACCTGCGACAACGGGGAGTTCTACTACCAGGTGAACTACCGCACCTATCCGGCCGGGGCCGAGGTGAAGTCGTTCTCCGCCGATGATCTGCAGGCGGCCGCGTCAGACATCGAGCGAGCGCAGAACACGCTGCTCGCCGCGCCGTCCGATGTCGCCAGCGACGAAGCCGCAAGCATTCTCAAACCGCAGTTCGATCAGGGTACCCTCGAGGCCAACGGCGTCAGGCCGATCACCATCGACACCGCAGGCAAGCCTGCAGCGATCGCGCAGATGTCGATTCGCCTGAAGGCAGCCGATCAGGCACAGGCGCGAAGGTCAACCGTCCTGACCATGACCTTCGACGGCGAGCGCACAATCTGGTCGCCCGTAGGCGGCTTCTTTGGCGCGGATGTGAATGTCAGGGAGTACCAGGATTGGTATCGCACCGTGCAGGCTGACGGAACGATGACCTGCCGCTGGATCATGCCGTTCGCGAAGTCGTGCACGCTTACGCTGGAGAATCTGCAGGCGGAGCCGGTCGATTATGAGATCGTCGTGAACCTGATTCCATGGCAATGGGACAGCCGTTCGATGCACTTTCACAGCACGTGGAAGCAGCAGTATCCGATCCATGCGTATGGCGGAAAGGGCACGAGCGATTTCAACTACGTGACCGTGCAGGGCAAAGGCGTGTATGTGGGCGATTCGCTGGCGGTGATGAATCCCGTGCCGGAAT
>DATKJG010000047.1:0-4158 GCA_035543215.1 Phycisphaerales bacterium
CATCGGCCTCACCGTCATGCATTGCCTGGCCTATGGCGTGCCGTGCATCACCCACGACGACTATCTCGACCAGATGCCTGAGTTCGAGGCGATCATCGACGGCAAGACCGGCGGGTTCTTCCGCAAGGATGATGCAAACGACCTCGCCCGCGTGATGCTGCACTGGATGGATCGATCGGCGTCCGATCGCGCTGAATCTGCCCGCGCGAGCATTGCACAGATTGAGCGGTTCTATCGCCCGGAGATCCAGGCGGCGGTGATGCTCCGCGCGCTGCGCGGCATTGACGCGGACGACCTGTGGGTCGCATATCAGCCGCCGGGCGCGTGGGACCTCACGCCCCACTGAGTGGCGAGCTCATTCAGGAGCCTTCGTCTTCCTTGAACTTGAAGGTCCTCTCTTCGTTGGTTGGCGCGTTGCCCGCGCTGCTGGAGGAGAGGTGCGAGAGCAGGAATCTCACTCGGCGCTGGGACGCCCGATCAAGGGCGTTTGGGTCGATGCCAGCACCATCGCCGCGACGTCGAGCGGCTGCGGCTGCGGCCGCGGCGCGCTCACGAAGCGGCGCCGCCGGCGACTGGTCGGCCTTTGGGGCGTCGGTCTTCGCCGGATCCATCATCATGTCGTCGCCGCCCTGACCCGGGTTCGACGGTTCGACCATCGAGTCCTTCGAATCGGCTGCGGGCTTGGCGTCGTTGCGGCCGCGGGCTGGCTGCGGTGCATTGGCCTGCGGTCGCGCTCCCGCGGCACGGCGGCGCTGCTCGACCATGCGCTTCTCCATCTCCGTCAGAATCGTGCGCGCGGTTGTCTGCTGTTCCGGCGTCAACTTCTCCCAGATTCGCTGCTGATAGTCGGCCTGCTTCGGCGTCGCCGCTTCGAGTTGCTGGAACTGCTCGCGCGCCTTGGGATCGGGCTCCCTGCCGCTTTCGCGCGCGGCGCGCACCTGCTGCTGCAGTTGTCGCATCTGCTCGCCATGCGTGGCTTGGAACTCGCGCTGGGCAGTCTGGAACTCGGTGACGATGGCTGCGATGTCCTGCTGCTGCTGCTCGGTCAGGTCGCTTCCGCGAATCGCCTCCATCCATTGCCGCATTGGGGTGACCTGATCGTTGGCGCGGCGCCGGCCGACGTTGTTGGGCGCGGTCATCGGGTTGTTCGCGCCCTGCTGGGCCTCTTGCTCGACCGTCGGGCCGGCGAGCACGCCGGGTTCGGCGCTTTGCTTGCCCCCCGCACTCGTCGCGCCTGATTGATCGGACTTTGGCTTGCTGGCGCCCGAGTCCGATTGTGCGCCCGCGCCAGAGGCGATCGAAAGGGCCAGAGCGCTGGCGACGAGAAGCGAACGGATGCAAGCCATCGGAGCAGTCTCCTGTCGAACGAGAAGCCTTGGATCACAAGCGCAATCCCACTGCGTTATAGCCGCAGCGGCCGGTTCATCTCCCCTATGATCGACCTCAGCGGCTACGTATTCCACTGCCCGCTCCCAAACAGCTCCCTATCACTGCAAATGCCCGCAATTCTCACGCCTCAGCACCTCAACGACGCCCTTCGGACCGTGAAGGATCCGGACCTGCACAAGGATCTGGTGGCCCTCAACATGGTCAAGGAGGCGCGGGTGCAGTCGGGCGAGGTGTTCGTGCACATCGAACTCACCACGCCAGCATGCCCGATGAAGGATCGCATTCGCGACGACATCGTGGCCGCTGTGCGGCACAAGGCGAAGGAGATCGGGGCGGAGATTCGCGATGTCAAGGTCGAGTTCTCAGCCGATGTCCGCCGCGCCAACGAGCGCACGCGCGATCAGGAAAGCCCCCTGCCGGATGTCAAGCACATCGTCGCGGTCGGGGCAGGCAAGGGTGGCGTGGGCAAGTCCACCATCAGCACGATGCTGGCCGTCGGCCTGGCGCGCCATGGCGCGAGCGTCGGTCTGCTCGATGGCGACATCTACGGCCCGTCCATGCCGACGATGCTCGGACTGGAGGAACTGCCCGGCGGCATCCGGGGCAACATGCTGCTGCCGTTCGAAGTGCATGGCATCAAGTCCATGACCATCGGCAAACTCGTCGAGCCCGAGAAAGCGCTCATCTGGCGCGGACCGATGGCACACGGCGCGTTCAAACAACTCGCGACGCAGACCGAATGGGGCGAACTTGATTACCTGATCATCGACCTGCCGCCGGGCACCGGCGACGTCGCACTGACGATGTGCCAGATGCTGCCGTTGACCGGCGCGGTCGTGGTCTGCACGCCGCAGAAAGTGGCCCAGGACGATGCCCGACGGGCCGTGCGCATGTTCCAGCAACTGGGCGTGGAGGTACTGGGCGTGGTCGAGAACATGAGCACGTTCATCTGCGAGCACGGCACGGAGTACGACCTCTTCGGCAAGGGCGGGGCGAAGTCGATGGCCGGCTCGATGAACCTGCCGTATCTGGGTTCGCTGCCGATTCATCCGGCCTTGCGCATCAACGGCGACGCCGGCACGCCGCTGGAGAATTGGAAGGTCGCGGCGCTGGTTCAGCCGCTGGACGCGATATGTGAGGGCCTCGCCCAGCAGATCTCCATCGCCACACATAGCGGCAAACTGGTCCAGCCGACGATGTCGGTCAGTTGAAGGACCATGGCCCATGGCTCGCACACTCTTCAAGCGTGCCCTGCAACCCCGCCGCCATGAATGCCATTACTGCTGCTGAGCCGGCTCGGCTTCGAAATCCTGCGGCGTGATCTGCAAGCTCGTGGTGCAACTGCCGCCGTCGGGCAGGCGCTGCTCGCCGTCGATCCGCTCGACCAGCATCGTCTCAGGATTGATGAACAGGTCGAACCGGGCGGTGCAATCCTCGCTCAGTCCATCGCCCGAGCGCAACTCCATGTGCAGCATGTCGCGGTTGTCGATGGTGATTCGCTCCGCCTCGGTGGCCGTGAAGCCTTCGTCCACGCCGCGACGGAAGTCCTTGAGCGGCTGCTCCTCGAACTTCAGCGACATGTGCGGCGCGAGCCAGAGGTCGTAGTGACGCTGGGCTGTCGCGGCTGCGGGCGATTGCCGCACGGGCAGATCGAGCCCGAGCGATGACCGTGCCTGGGCCGCAGGCGTCTTCACGGTGAGCGCGCCATCGCGCACCTCGCAGCCGATCTCGGTCTCAACGCGCGATGGTTCCTGACCCTCGCGCGAGGTAATCTGCACGAGTCGGCTGGTGTCGCGATAGAAGTGCAGCCCCTTGTAGCGATTGACGAGTTTCTCAAAGAGCGCTGCAGGCTCGATGCTCGGACTGATCGATCCGTCTGCAGCGAGCGCCGCCTCATTCGTGCACCCGTTCCAGATGCCCGAAGTCGAGGTGGATCCACTCTTGGCTGGTTGCGAGGCCGGCGCTGTGCCGGAGGCCAGATCGTTCTCGCCGCCCGCCCATGCCACTGCGCTAAAGGTGCAGATGGCGGCCAGGGCAGCGAGAATCGATGGTCGATCGTGCATGCGTGAACCCGCGGACGAACACCAGTATCCCCGCCGGGCAGCCATTCCGCCAGTAGTTCAACGCCGAGACGGGCATGGATGTTTCGCCAAAGCGCCGGGATTCGCGCCTTGGGGAGGATTCCCGGCAGCTCTAGCGGCCTACGACGCCAGCAGGAACACGTTGAGCGTCATGATGACAAAGTTGTTCACGCCATGGGCCACCATGCCCGGCAGCACGCTGCCGCGCCACTCACGGGCGAAGCAGAAGGTCAGGGCCAGCGACGCAAGCACGGGAATGAACGGCCAGCCCTGCGGGTGAATCGCGGCAAACAGCAGCGAGGACACGCCCGCCGAAACGATGAAACTCAGGATCAGGCCGATCCGCCCCGTTGCATCGCGCAAATGTCTGTAAAGGGCCCCGCGGAAGACCGTCTCCTCGACAAACGGAGCAATGACTGCCGCCAGGATCATCACCTGCAGGATCAGACGCCAGTCACCGCCGACAACGAACTGCTGCACGGGATGACCCGGCGGCGGCGCGTCGGGGGTGATGTGTCGTTGCAGCGCCGCTAGACCAAGCGTAATGATCAGCGCGACAGCGAGCAGTGGAATCGCCATGCAGTAGGTCAGCAATCCGGCCGCGACTTCGGTGAAGAATCCTCGTCCGGTATGCAAGCCCAGGTCCTGGCGCATGTCGCGCCATGCGACGCCGCGAATCAAGCCCCAT
>DATKJG010000048.1:0-6272 GCA_035543215.1 Phycisphaerales bacterium
CGATCGCTCACCGATTGCGCGCGTCGACGGCATGGCCATCTACATGACCAGCAGCGCCGACGGCGTGCCACTGGCCCTCATTCACACGCTCAAGCACAGCAAGGTCCTGCACGAACGCAACGTGTTGTTGACGCTGACATCCGAGCAGGTGCCGCACGTCGAGGACGATCGCCGCATCGAGCAGTCCACCCTTGGCCAGGGATTTCATCGGGTCATCGCCCGCTACGGATTCATGGAGGAACGCGATGTGCCTGCGCTGGTCAAGCGGATCGAGATCGAGGGTTCGCCGATCGACGCCAGGCACGCGATCTATGTCCTGAGCCGCGAGACCTTGATCGCGGGCACACGCTCGGGCATGTGGCTGTGGCGGTCGAGGGTATTCAGCGCGCTGGCGCGGAATGCCTTGCCGGCGACGGCGTTTTTCGGACTGCCGCCCAACCAGGTCGTTGAGATCGGCACTCAGATCGAGTTGTAGGCCCTCCCAGTCAGGATTTTGCCCGTTGACGACTTCGCGCCAGATCGGTAGCGCGTGCGGTCGGCTCGGTTGTGCCAGGAGGGCATTTGATCGAGCGCCGGCAGATTCGGAACAGGAAAACTCAGCATATCGCCTGAGCGCGGGCGCGCTCCGGCGGGCAAGAGCGGACTTAGCATTTTGATGCGCGGGCCGCTGACCTGCAGGTGGAAGCGCGGATCACGAAAAGCAATCCGAGTTCGATTCCCCAACGGACGATTCTCGAAAGGAGCACACGATCATGAAGTGGACGATGCTGACAACGATGGCAGCCGCATGCGCCGCGCTGTTGCTGGCCACGGGCTGCGACCAGACGTCGCAGGACAACCTCAAGGAACAGGCGAACGACGCCAAGAACAAGGCGAGCCAAGTGGCGTCGGATGCCGCGGCCAAGGCCCGCGAAGGCTGGGACAACCTCAAGACCGAGTTGACGCCGCAGATCGATCAGATGAACGAGAAACTCGCGACGCTGAAGACCGAGGCCGCGAAGTTCAAGGACACGCAACTCGACGGCTACATCTCAGAAATCGACGCCAAGATCCGCGACACCAAGGCCAAACTCGCGGAGACATTCTCGGCCGAGGGCTTCGAGGGTCTCAAGCAGAATGTCGGCCAGTGGATGACCGAGGCCAAGGATCTGTACAACAAGGCCGTGGCGCGGCTGGCGGAACTGACCAAGTCAGCCGGCGGGACGACGCCCGGCGGCGGGTAAGCGGAGTTTCCGGGGAGGTAACGAGGTGTGCAGTGGGCGGCCGATCAGCATTCGCGTGACGGCCGCCGGCACACCTCGTGTTTTCCTGGTGAGGGCGCGGAGTGCGGGAGCCTGTTTCGCGGAGACCGGCCCGCGGTTAGCATGGTGGTGTGAGCGCCATCGCGTCGCTGGTGCGGCGCGGGCGGGCTCTATGATCGGGAGGTCAACATGAACTCGATGTGGACGCTGGTGCGGACTGTGTGCCTAGTGTTGGTGTGCGCAGTGGTGGCGATGTCAGCTGGTTGCGGCAAGGACGCCTCGACTGATGCCAACGGCGCCGGCGATGGGTTGACGGATATGGCAGCGGACGCGACGGATGCCAGCAACGTCGTCTCCGCTGAAGACATGCCGGAATCGGCCTTCAACCAAATGAAGGACATGTGGGCGACGCAGATCGCCGGACCTGTCGCGAAGGCCGACACGCTCAAACAGGCCGCCGCTGAGCACAAGGATGCGCGCCTGAATGACCTGGTCGCGCAACTCGACAAGAAGGCGGCCGAGATCAAGGCGATGTATGACGGCGCGAAGTATCCAAGCGGCGCCAAGACGCTGCAGGTGGATCTCCCCAAGGCCATGGGAGAGGCGGGGGAACTGGCGGCCCAGGCGATGGAACGCCTGCAGGAGGTGATCAAGGCATCGCTGCCCGCGCAACCGGGCGGGGGTTGATGCGCAAAGGCTGCGTCACTCGGATTCGCTGTGGCGCTGGCCTTCAGGGCTGAGGGCGTAGATCTGGAAGCGATGGCCCATTGGTTCCCAGCCGTGCTGGCGGCAGATGCGGTCGCGCAGCGCGATGAGCTCATCGCTGTTGAACTCGATGTGCCTGCCGGTCTTCATGCAGACCATGTAATCGCGCGGCTGCTTGCCGTAGATGAGTTGGTAGTGGTTCTGCCGCGAATCGAAGAGCGCCTGCGTAATGATGCCGGCGTCCTGCAGCAGTTTGATGGTGCGGTAGGCGGTGGCCTTGGAAACGCGTGCCGCGCCTGGCGTGCCGCGCTGCCGCATCTCGCGCAGAAGTTGTTCGACTTCGAAGACGCCATCGCGCTCGATGATGGCGTTGAGAATGTCGGCCCGCTCGGGCGTGTATTTCAGGTCCTTGGACTTGAGGAAACGGCGGAAGACCGCGCACAGCGGCACCATGGCGGCTGATTCGGCGGACAAGGCGGGCGCCGGCAGATCCATGAGCGAAGTGTAGCGGTGCTCAGGTCTCGAAGGCCTGTTCGAGTTGCTCGCGCAGGGCGGACTTCTTCGCGCGCTTCTTCTTGGGGATTTCCACTTCCAGAAGCGGCGGCTCGGCATCGCCATTGGTGTGCGCGTGACCGTTCGATTGCGGCGTCGAGGCGTCGGCGTGCGCGGCCGCGCCGTTGGCATGAGCGGTCTCGGCCCTCTGCACCGCGCTGTCGTGAATCCTGCCGTTGTCGCCCACTTCCTCGACGCGCACCGCCACGCGCTTCGAGACGCCGCGCTCCTGCATCGTCACGCCGTACAACTGGTTGCACGCCTGCATCGTGCGCTTGTGGTGGGTGATGATGATGAAGTGGCTGCGATCGAGGAACGGCACGAGAATCTTGCAGAAGCGATCGACGTTGGCTTCATCCAGCGCGGCATCGACTTCGTCGAGGATGCAGAACGGCGAGGGCTTGCTGCGGAAGATCGCCATCAGCAGCGCCACGGCGGTCATCGCCTTCTCGCCGCCGGAGAGCTGGCTGATCACGCGCGGCTGCTTGCCTGGCGGCTTGGCCGTAACCTCGATGCCGCTCTCCAGCCAATCGACGTTGCCTTCTTCATCGGGCACGAGGGCGATGTCGGCCTGCCCGCCGCCGAACAGGCGACGGAACATGCCTTGCTCGCCCGCGAAGTTCTCGCGGATCGCGCCGAAGATCTCCTGGAACTTCACGCGCGACTGCTCATCGAGGTGCACGATCAGTTCCTGCAACTGCCTGACGGCGTTGTCGATGTCTTCGACCTGCTTGATGAGATCGACGTTCTTCGCTTCGAGTTGCGTCTCTTCCTCGATGGCGTCGAGGTTCACGTTGCCGAGCTTGCGGATTTCCTCGCGCAGCACATCGGCTTCCGCGCCCGCGGCTTCGCGATCGATGGTCACGAAGCCCTCTTCCTCGCGCGTCGCGCGGTATGGCACGTACGCCTGCGTCAGGTCGAGTTCGATGTCGGTGAGCGTGCGCTCTTCAAGGTTCTCTCGCTTGACTTCGCATTCGCGGCGGCTGATTTCGACGGCGTGGTAGTCGCGATCGATGTGCGAAGCGTGCAGACGGGCGGCGTCGAGTTTCTCCGCGGCGGCCAGCAGCGTCTCGGCGGCGGCGGCGAGTTGACCTTCCAGCGCTGATTCGCTGACGCCGATCTGCTCGATCGTGAGGTCGATGCCCTTGATCTCCTCGCCAGCCTCGGCGATGACCGCTTCGTACTGCTCGATCTGCGACAGGCGGCGATGCAGGCTCTGCTGCACGAGTTCCTGCTGGCGCACTGCGTCTTCGCGCGAGAGATCGACATGCCGGCGCTCGCGGCGGGCGGTCTCGAGCATCTGGCCGACCTGGCCAAGATCGACCTTCGCCGCCGTGAGTTGCTCTTGCGCGGCTTCGGTGTCCGCTTTTGCCTGCTGAAGCGCTTCGTTGGATGAGGCGAGCGACGCCTGGAGCGTTTCGAGTTCGATGCCGATGGCTGCGATCGTTGACGAAGCCTGCTCGCGTTCCGACTGCAACGACTGAATGCGAGCAGCCATCTCGCTGCGCTCGGACGCGATTGCCTGCTGTTCACGTTCAAGGCGAGCCAGATCGTTGGCCAGTCGCTGCAACTGATACTGCGTCTCGACCAGGCGATGCCGGCCGTCGCGCACCTGCTTATCGAGCGCCTGTTGGCGCTGGGCCGCGACGGCGCTCTCGCTGCTGACGCCGTTGAGATCATCTGAGAGGGCGGCGACGCAGGTATCAATGCCACCAAGGCGTGCACGAAGTTCGGCCTGTTCGATGCGGCGCGACAGCCACCCGTCGGCGGAAGCGGAGGAGGCCCGTCCCGCGCCACCCAGCCAGACGCGACCATCGGGTTCGATCACCTCACCCGCGAGCGTGACGAAACGCCAGCCACCCTCGGCATACGCGCCTGCCCGCATCTGCATCGCCAGCGCTACATCCCAGACAAGCAGCGTGCGCGACAGCAATCGATTGGTGACAGCCGCGGCTTCGCTGTCGATCGTCATCAGCGATAGCAACGGCGTTGCGTGAGCGGGGCCGATCTCCAGCGACAGGTCGGCGATCGCGACGTTTGCGACGCTGACGGCCTGAGGCCCGGTGGTTACGGCTGCCAAGGCGACGCGGCCGTTCAACTCCTGCAGCGCGGGCGCGAGCCGCTCGATGTCCGCCTCACTGTCAACCAGCAGCAGTTCCAGATTCGCGCCCAGCGCGGCTTCGACAAGGTGCGCATGGTGCCGATCGGTGGTGATCGCATCGGCCAGCAGGCCGCGCACGCCGGGGAAACGCTCGGCATCTGAAAGCACGGTCTTGACCGCCTCGCCAAGGCCTTCGCGGGCCTGGTGCATCTCCTCCAGGAGGTGCAGGCGCGATGCGATGGACGCCCGCTGGTGCCGGGCGTCAGCCAGGTGCGCGGTCAGTTCGGCCTGACGCTCGCCCAAGGCGGCAGCGGCACGGTCATGCTCGACCAACTGTGATTCGATGGTCTGGATGTCGCGCTGCAGCAGGTCGCGCTTGAGCTCGGCCTCGGCGCGGCTGCCGGAATGCTCTGAGGTCTCGACATCCAGTGCGCCGGATCGGTCGTTCAGTTTCGCCAGTTGTTCCGACAAAGTGTGCGCGCGGCCATCGATGGCCTCGACTCGGGCCGCGGCCTGTGCCTTGGATTGCTGGGCGCGGTTGAGCGAATCCTGCGTGCGCTGGTGCTGGTCGGCGAGTTCCACCATCGCCTGCTGTGATTTGGCCCGGCGATCCGACAGCGAGTTCACCAGCCGCTCGGCATCGGCCACCCGCTCGCCGGCGGCGGCGATGTTCGACTCGGCCTGCTCAATCTCCTTCGCCAGCGACGCCAGTCGTTCGTTGAGTTCGTTCAGGCGTCCGCGATCTTCATCGATATGCGAGCGAGCCTCGGCGATGTTGCGCCCGGTCATGTCCTGCCGCTGCTGAGCGTGCGTGCGCTGGCCGACCAGTTCAGTGCGGCGCTGCTGCAGGTCGCGCTGTTGCATGAGCAGATCGTGCCGGGCGATCTCGGCGGTTTGCTTGCCGTCCTCCAGATCGCGCAGCATGTCCACCATGCCGGCGCGCTTGGCTTCCAATTCAGTGATCTGACTCGTGAGGCCCACGAGTCGCTCGCGCAATTCGTGGTAGATGTCGAGCGCGAGATCCATACGCAACTGGCGGTGCCGGCTGTCGAGTTCGCGGAAGCGCCGGGCCTTGGCGGCCTGGCCCTTGACGATGCGCAGCCGCCGCTCGGTGTTGGCGAGTTCCTCGCGCACGCGAACGAGATTGACCTCGCTGCGCTCGAGTTTGCGCTGGGCTTCGACCTTGCGAGCCTTGAACTTGGCGACGCCTGCGGCTTCCTCGAGAATCGCGCGGCGTTCGATCGGGTTCGCCATCAGCATGGCGTCCACGCGGCCCTGTTCAATGATCGAGTATGCGTGCGTGCCGATGCCGGTGTCGAGGAACAGTTCCTTGATGTCGCGCAGCCGGCACTTCTGATCGTTGATCAGGTACTCGCTCGTGCCGTCGCGATACAGGCGGCGGGTGACCGAAACCTGGTCGGTATCGACAGGCAGGAAGCGGTGAGGGACTTCATCGCGCTTGACGAGGGCGGGCGTGGTGTCGTGCGCTTCCAAGGCATGATCGTCGTCGAGCACGTTGACTGCGCCGTTTGACGCCGATCCCCCGGCAGAGACGGGGGCTGATGCATCGGTTTTCGGCGTCTGAAGGACGGGGTTCTCAAACGTCAGCGTCACGCTCGCCATGCCCAGCGGCTTGCGGGCGGCGGAGCCGGCGAAGATGACATCGAGCATCG
>DATKJG010000049.1:0-5096 GCA_035543215.1 Phycisphaerales bacterium
CCAGCACGCCGCGTGCAGGCGAGAGATCGCGATCGGCCAACGCGGTGATGAACTCCTCGACATCGCGCACGGGCTGGTCCATGACGGCGGTGATGATCGAGCCGACGGGAACCCGCCGCGCCAGCCGGCTTCCGAGCGTGAGTTCCTGCACCAGCACGCCGGCGTGGTACTCGACGCCTGCCGCCTGCGCGGCGCTGGTCGTCGCCGTGGCCATGCGGGCGATGCCCAGCGGCCGCATCGAGTCGCGGCTCTGCTGCCGGGGATCGACGCGACCCATCGCCTGCAGCGTATCCAGGCGCGACAGCGGCACGTCGATCTCGAGAGTGCGCCCGGTCTGCGAGTCCTCGTCGAAGCGATAGAGGCTGAGTTTGCACGTTTCGCCCGGCCGCATGGATGACACGATCGAGCGCAACTGCTGGCCGGCGGAGACCTCCCGGCCGTTGACGGCGGTGACGATGTCGTACGCCATGACGCCGGCATTGGCGGCTGGCGCGCCGGCATGCACGCGCTCCATGAGCACGCCGCTCCCGAAGAACTGCATGTGCTGGGCGATGTCGCCGGTCACTTCGCCGACATCCACGCCGATGTAGCTCTTCTCGACGTAGCCGCGCTCGATGATCTGGTTGACGGCGGGAACGATCATGTCGATGGGAATCGCCAGGCCGATGCCCGCAAACTGGCCCTCGTCCAGGGACGGGCTGCCGCGCGACCGGCCAGTGGCGATGGCCGTGTTCATGCCGATGACCTTGCCGCGGTAGTCGGTGAGCGGCCCGCCGGAGTTGCCGGGGTTGATGGCGGCATCGACCTGGATGAAGTTCTCGTACCCGGCGCGGCGGCCGGCCTCGTCGCGAATAACGCCCACGCTGCGACCCTTGCCGCTCACCACGCCGCTGGACATGCTGAAACGGAAGTCGAAGGGCGAGCCGAACGCGAACACCATGTCGCCCTGGTTCACCACGTCGGTCATCTCCGCCAGCACCGCCGGGTACAGGCGCTCGGGCGAGATTTTGATCACGGCGATGTCAGTAGTGGGATCGGAGCCGATGAACTCGCCCTGGCGCAACTCGCCGTTGTGCAACTGCACCTCGATGCGCTGCGAGTTGGCGACGACGTGATGATTCGTGACGATGTGGCCCAAGTCGTCGTACACCCAGCCCGAGCCACTGGACAGGCCCAGGCGACCGTTGCCCAAGGCATCGCGCTCGATGTACGTGGCGCCCACGTGCACGACCGACGGCTCGACGACGGTCGCGATGTCGCGCGTCGCCTGGTTGATCTGCGACAGGACATCACTGTGCGCCAGGCGATCACTCGCCTGGATGATGCGCGTCCGCGTCTGCTCGTAGGTGAGTCTGCGGATGGCGGCCGGGCCGGCGAAGAGCACGACCGCGGCGGTGACAAGGACGACGAGGCTTGGGCCGTAGCCGCTGAACCTGCGCATGAGGAAGTCGTTTCGTTGCGGACGATCGAGCGAGCAGGAAATGAGATGCCGGTGTCGGCCAGTTCTGGCGCACCGGCATGTCTAAGAGTATTCGGTTCGACGCTCGGGAGGTTGCAGCGTGCCCGGATTCGCGGCTGTCGCGACGGGGCATAGGCCCTGGCGAATCTGGGTGGGGCATCGCCGGCGGCTATTTCTTCGCCTTCAGCGTGTCGCGGATGTCCATCAAGAGTTGCTGATCAAGCGTGGGCGGCGGCGGAGGCGCAGCCTCCTTCTGCCGTTCAAACCGGTTCCTGGCGGTGTTGATAGCCTTGATCAGCATGAACACGGCAAGGGCCACGATCAGGAAGTTGATGACCTCGTTGATGAACACGCCGTAGTTCAGCGTCGCGGCCCCCGCGGTCTTCGCTTCCGCCAGCGAGTTGAATGGGCCTTTGTCGCTGCTGAGATTGATGAACTTGTCCTTGAAATCGACGCCGCCCAGGAGCTTGCCAACTGGTGGCATGATCACATCGCCTACCAGGGACGAGACGATCTTGCCGAACGCCGCGCCGATGATGATGCCCACGGCCATGTCGATCACGTTGCCGCGCATCGCGAACTCTTTGAATTCTTTGATGATGCCCATCGAAAACTCCTGAGGCGTGCGGGGGCGAGGCTGTCAAAGGGTGCGGCGTCCCGGCCGATGCGCGGACTGTACCGCGCCCAGGCCAGTCCCGCACCGCGCGCTGAATGACCTTATCGCGCCACGTACGATCGATCACGCATTGAACTTGCGGCGCTCCTCAGGCGACATCGCATATGGATGCTCGCCCAGGTCTCCCGCGCGCACCTTGCGCACCCAGCGCTGAGCCGCTTCGGTCAGCGTCTCGCCCAGCGGCAGCAATGGCTGTGCGAACGGCGGCTGCCACGGCGTCAGGCCCAGCACATCCTGCAGGACCACGATCTGGCCATGACACGCCGGGCCGCCTCCACAACCAATGAGCGGAATGGACGTGGTCTCCACGATGCGCTGCGAAACTTCGTTGGGGCACGCCTCGATCAACAGCATCACCGCGCCGGCCTTTTCCATCGCGATGGCGTCGGAGACCATCGACTTCGCTTCCTCGGCGCTGCGGCCGACCGAGCCGTACCCGCCGCGCATCTTCGACTGCTGCGGCCGCGCGCCGATGTGTGCGATGACGGGAATTCCAGCGCGGGCCATCTTTTCCACCAAGGGCGCGAACGAACGTTCAACCTCGAGTTTCACCGCATCCGCACAGCCGTCGGTCAGGAACCGCCCTGCGTTGCGAATGCCCTCGGCTTCATCGGCCTGGTAACTCATGAACGGCATATCGCCGATGACCAGGCAATTGGGCGCGCCGCGCTTCACGGCCGCCGTCAATGTCAGCAGAATCTCCAGTGGTGCGTGAATCGTGCCCGGCAGGCCGAGGATCATTTCCGCAGCCGTGTCGCCCGTGAGCAGCACCGGCACACCGGCCTGCTCCAGCCAGCGCGCCGTCGTGTAGTCGTAGCACGTCAGGCAGGCGAACTTCTCGCCGGCACGGGCCATCTTCACGATGGTGCGCAGCGTCACCGGTTTGGAGATCGGCTCGACGGCGGGAACTGTGCCTCGCGCGACCATGGTCATGCAATAAGTGTATCGCCCCCGCGCGTCATGCATTGGCTGGCTGCCCGCTCTCGTCATCCGTCGCCCGGACCAGAGTGCGGCTAACGTACGCCAGCCATGTCCCTGCACGATCGAGCGTACTCGCGCGGCTCCGGCGGCTCCGGCTGGAGCGATGGCGGCAGCGGGGGAGCGGGCGATGCTCTGCGCGCCGTCTACCGCGCGCTCAACTGGTCGTTTCCCATCGGCACGATATTCGGCATCCGCGTGCGCGTGCACATCCTCTTCCTGCTGCTGGTGCTGTTTCGCGCCTGGCCCGATGTGGAATTGACCAGGCAAGGCGTGGACGCCGCCGAACAGATTCTGCAGAACATGCGATGGATCGGCCTGCTGTTCGGCAGCGTGCTGCTGCACGAGTTCGGCCACTGTTTCGGCTGCCGCAGCGTCGGCGGCCGGGCCGATGACATCCTGATGTGGCCGCTGGGCGGGCTGGCGTTCTGCGATCCACCGCAGCGGCCATGGCCGGAGTTCGTCACCGTCGCGTGCGGACCACTGGTGAACGTCGTGCTCGCCGGCGGAAGTTACCTCATGCTCATCGCGTGGCTGGGCGCTGCGGCGATGCCCGTCTCGCTCGATCCGTTTCACCCGTGGACGGCGGCCTACTGGTTCGCATCGCATTCGACAACGGCCGAGTTCCTCGCGGACCTGTTCGTGGTCAACTACGCGCTTCTGTTGTTCAACGTGCTGCTGATTTTCTATCCGTTCGACGGCGGCCGCCTGGTGCAGATCGCACTGTGGGTGTGGATCGGCTATCAGCGCAGCATGATGATCGCGACGACGCTGGGCATGATCGGCGCGCTGGGCGTGGCCGTGTATGGCCTGTACAACCGCAGCCTGCTGCTGATCCTGATTGCGATCATGGGATTCGTCTCGTGTGTGCAGCAGCGGCGCCAGTTGAAGTACATGATCGAGGCCGAGCCGGAGATGGATCCGCGCTACGCCGCGGCGTACGAGACACAGGTCGGCAAGCGCGGCGCGTGGTTCGGCCGCGCAGGCGCCGCGGACCGTGGCGGAGCCGGCGAAGGCGACTCACGCCGCGCCGCCCGGCGGGCCGAGAAGCAGGCCCGCCGCGAAGAGGCGCAGCGCACCAGCCAGCGGGCCGAGGAGGCCGAGATCGATCGAATCCTGGACAAGGTGCGCGCCTCGGGATTGCCAAGCCTGACCAGGCGCGAGCAGGCGGCGCTGCAGC
Source organism: Phycisphaerales bacterium (assembly GCA_035543215.1). Taxonomy (GTDB): domain Bacteria; phylum Planctomycetota; class Phycisphaerae; order Phycisphaerales; family SM1A02; genus DATKJG01. Next base: position 4,294 of record DATKJG010000049.1, read on the forward strand.
GCGCCACTGATCGAAAGCGCGATAAGTGACCGGCATGCGCCTGCTCCTCACCGGCTTCGAACCCTTCGGCGGATCGACGATCAATCCGTCGCAGGAAGTAGTCCGCGCAATCGAAGCCCAGCGCGCTCAATCCGACGGCATCGAACTGCGCACGCGCATCCTGCCGGTGGAGGCCGAGCGCGGCCCGGCGACGCTGATCAAGGCGATCGACGAGACGAGGCCCGACGCGGCGCTTTGTCTGGGTGAATCGGGGCGGGCCGCCGCCATCACCATCGAGCGCGTGTTCATCAACCTGGCTGACTATCGCATCGCGGACAACGCCGGAGTGGCTCTGGCGAATCGGGCGATCATCGCAGGCGGGCCGGCGGCGTACTTCTCGACGCTGCCGGTCGACACGCTGCGCGATGCGGTCGCTGCCGCCGGCGTCGGCGTCGAGTTCTCGCTGAGCGCCGGCGCGTTCCTGTGCAATCACGTCGCGTACGCCATGCTGCACTATCTCCGTCAGAGGCGGCGGGCGATCCCGGCGGGCTTCGTGCATCTGCCGCGCCTTCCCGAGCAGGTTCGAGGCCGGCGGGGCGGACCATCAATGCCGCTGGATGAGATGGTGCGCTCCGTTCGGGCGATGATCGAGGCGCTCGCATCGTCACCGAGGCGCTCACGCAGCGGGGGCCGATCGCGTGCGCGAGGCAGGTCCTGAGACATGCGACCGCCACGCCGATTGACGCCCGAGCACATGGATGATCCGCACGCATCGCGCGAAGATCTGGCGGTGGCGCTGCGGTACCTGCGAACGATCAACGCGC
>DATKJG010000050.1:0-8525 GCA_035543215.1 Phycisphaerales bacterium
GCCCGGAACAGTCATCATATCGCCTCCTGCCCTGCATGAGCAATCGGCCCGGCACCCCCAATACGAATACGCCCCCAGCGGCCCGAGATCCTGCCAGCGCATCGCCTGCACGCCGGACGACGCGGCTGGCGCCATCGCCCACAGGCACGCTGCATCTGGGCAATGCGCGCACGTTTCTTGTCAACTGGGCCTTGGCACGGCAGCGCGGCTGGCGGATTATCCTGCGCATTGAGGACCTCGACATCACACGCGTCAGGCCCGGTGCGGCGGATGAAGCGATCGATCTGCTGCGCTGGCTCGGCATCCACTGGGATGAAGGGCCGATCACGCAGTCGCGTGACTTGGAGCCCTATCGCGCCGCGATGCGGCAACTCGCCGAGGCGAGCATGACGTACGCGTGCGCCTTGACGCGCAAGCAGATCGAACAGGCGGTGTCGGCGCCGCATGCGGGCGAATCGGAAACGCGCATGCCGCCGGAACTGCGGCCGGATCGCGCAGCACGCGATGCCTGGCGCTTCGCGCGGCTCGACACGAACTACCGTCTGGTCGTGCCCGATGAATGCGTGGCCATCGCCGATCGGTTCTCCGGGCGCTCCGAACATCATCCATTTAACGAGTGCGGCGACTTCATCATCTGGACCAAGCTCCGCATGCCCGCCTATCAACTGGCGGTCGTAGTCGATGATGCGCGGCAGGGTGTGACAGATGTCGTGCGCGGCGATGATCTGCTGCCCTCGGCTGCACGTCAGACGCTGCTCCACCGGGCGCTGCGATTTACGCCGCCGGAATGGTGGCATGTGCCACTCGTGCTGGGCGATGACGGAAGGCGACTGGCCAAGCGGCATGGCGACACGCATCTGCAGAACTACCGCGCGGCGGGGATTCCGGCCGAGCGCATCATCGGCCTGATAGCCGCGTGGTGCGGCGTGGTTCAGCGCGATCGCCCGCAGCCGCTTTCCTCCAGCGACTTCCTGCAGCGCTTCACCGTCGATATGCTTCCGGGAGAACCGGTTCGCTTTACAGGAAACGATCACGCATGGCTCCTCACGCGCGGCTGATCATCATTCTTTCGTGCATCGTCGCAGCGATCGTCTTCGCGTCGCTCTCGCTCGGCTCGTGCAACAACCAGCACGGCTCCGGAAGCGGTGCAGGCAGCGAGGGCAACAAGAAGACCGAGCGCGTGACGATCGCCGGCCATGCATTCGACCTTGAAGTAGCGGCAGATCCGTCCACGCGCGCGATCGGCCTGATGAACCGCGCCTCCATCGATGAGCACGGCGGAATGATCTTCATCTTTCCCGACAAGGGAGTGCAGGTGCAGGGCTTCTGGATGAAGAACTGCCTGGCCGACCTCGACATCATCTATCTCGACTCGCGCGGCAAGGTCACCGCCACGCATCACATGCTCGCGGAGACGCCGAAGCAGGCGAGCGAGACGCAGGCCTCGTACGAGCAGCGACTCAAGCGCTATTCGAGCGGCTATCCCGCGCAGTTCGCGATCGAGTTGAAGGCCGGCTGGCTGGAGCAGTTGCACCTGAAACTCGAGGACCCGATCGCGATCGACCTCGAACGCCTGAAGGCGAGGGCCCGATAGCACCTGCGGGGGAGGCCGGCCGTCACGAGCACCGTCGCGCGGTCGTAAGATTCCCGCATCCCGAACGTTGTGTGGACAGGGGCGACGTCAGCGGTTGCAATGCGCCATCGACCTCGGCCCGCGCCCTCTTGTCGCCGGAAGCCCGCGGCCGGCCATGTGTCCTGTGTTCGCTCCCGTGCCATCATCGTCCCGCCGGTTCAACGCGGAGAATCTGACATGAAGTCTCTTCTGACCCTCGCCGTGCTCTCGCTCGTGTTCGCGGTCGCCCAGACGTGGTCGTCGCCTGCCGGCGCCAGAAGCGATGAGCCTGTGCCACAGGATCCCGTGTCGCCACCGGCGGAATACGCGGCGCTGAAGGAGCAGGCGGAAAAGGCGTACGCCGACAAGTCGTACGCCGATGCCCGCGACCTGTACCAGCGCGCTGCAGCACTGGCCCTGCCGAAGATCGACAAGCGCTGGGTGGATTTCCGCCTCGCTGACACGTCGTGGCGAGCCCAGGCCGGCAGCAACACCGCGGATTCGACGGTCTTCGACAAGTCGTTCAAGCAACTGGAGGATGTGCTGCGCAGCGTGGAGCGCGTCGAGGATCGCGACATCGTCTGGGCCGAGGCCAGCGAATCGATCGCCGACATGCGCTGGACGCGGCGCGAATGGGCCGACTGGGGCGGCGGCTGGCCGCACTACAACAACGCTCTGGACTACTGGGCTTCCTCACCCGACCTCGATGTCGCGCGCGATCGATATCTGCAAATTGTCTGGAAGATGGCCGAGCCGCATTGGATGGATCGCGGCTACTGGAACTACTGGCCGCACGTGCCGCTGGAGATCTTCGACAACGCCTTCAAGATCGCCAAGACCGACGATGACAAGGCCCGCGCGCAGTACCAGATCGCCATGACGCTTCTGCGCGATGGCGACTGGCGCCGGCAGATGCGCGTCGAGCAGACGCTGCAGGGCGCGCTGGCCATCGGCAAGAGCGCCGAGTGGTATGACGACACGCTGTACGCGTATGCCGAGTTTCTCGCCGGCCCCGGCCGGCCGATCGTGCTGGAAGACGGCACGACGACGCGCCAGCACGACTACAACAAGGCGCTGGAACTCCTCAAGCAACTGACCAGCGAATACCGCAAGGGCCAGACGCCGTTCTGGGACAACGCCCAGGCGATGATCGCGGACATCACTACGCCGCGCCTGAATGTGGGCGTTTCCAACTTCTTCCTGCCCAACTCGCAGATTCAGTACGCCCTGTCGTGGCGCAACGTGAAGGAGATCACGCTCGAGGCGTACAAGGTCAACCTTACGACCGACATCGCGATGCGCAGCGGCACGCGCGAGGATCTCGGCCAGTGGCTGGCCCGCATCGATGTGAGCAAGGGAGAGAAAGTCCGCGAGTGGAAGAAGGACACGCAGGACAAGGGCGATCACGAGCCCGGCCAGTCGCAGGAGAAGTTCGACGAACCCCTACCGCCCGGCGCGTACGTGATCGAAGCCAGTGCCGAGGGCGCAGCCAAGGGACGCGACATCATCCTCGTCACCGATACCGCGGTGGCCCTGAAGACCGCCGGCAACCAGGCGCTTGCATGGTGCGTCAACGCCGTCGACAGCGCGCCGGTTCCCAACGCCAACGTGCGAATCTGGAAGGCGGTGTGGCGCGAGGACAAGTGGATCATCGCCGACACAACCAAGCAGTCGAACGCCGACGGCCTGTGCGTCGTCAATGAGAAGGATTTCCCCGGCGTGCCATCGGAGCCTGGCCAGTACTTCGCCGCGATGGAATCCGATGCGCGTCAGGCGATGGCGTTCTCCGGCGCGAACTGGTACCAGCGCGATCGCAACGGCTGGCGCATCTATGCCTTCACTGACCGCCCTGCCTATCGACCGACTGAAAAGGTCGAATGGAAGATCCTCGCGCGCCAGCAACAGGCCGAAGGCTGGCAGACGCCTGCCAACGCCACGCTGTTCTACGAGATCACCGACCCGCGCGGCAGCAAACTCAAGGACGGCCAGCTCAAACTCAACGACTTCGGCTCCGCGTGGGATGGATTGGAACTCGCGGCCACTTCACCGCTGGGCGAATACAACATCAACTTCTGGCTCGAGCAGAATCACAACAATCACGTCGGCGGCGCGACGCTCTTCCGCATGGAGGAGTACAAGCTCCCCGAGTTCATGGTGAAAGTCTCGACGCCGGAGGAGAACGGCAAGCGCAAGGCATATCTCCTTGGCGATTACGTCGAGGCTGCGATCCAGGCTGACTACTACTTCGGTGGCCCGGTCGCCAATGCCAGCGTCGAAGTCGTTGTGCGGCAGAATCCGTACTACCGCTGGTGGTCCTGGCCGCGCGAATTCCCGTGGTGCTACGACGAGCAGAATCCATACCGCTGGTGGTACGGCGGCGGCGGGCAGGAGATCAAGCGCGAAACGCTGCGCACCGACTCCACCGGCAAGGCCATCCTCACTTTCGAAACGCCCGGCAACAGCGGCCAGGACATGCAATATGAGATCGAGGCCCGCGTGACCGATTCCTCACGCCGCGAGATCACCGGCAACGCCTCCGTGCGCGTCACGCAGCATCGCTACTACGTGTATGCACGCAGCGAGCACAACATCCGCAAGCCGAATGATGAAGCCCGCATCGAGTTCCAGGCGATTGATGCCAACGATCAACCGTGGAAGACCGAAGGCAACGTGCGCGTGACGCGCGAACTGTGGACAGAAATCTGGCTCGATTCATCCGGCCGCGAAGTGACGGGCGGGGAACTCCAGCGCCTGCAGCAGGACCCGATATTCCCGCCGGCCCCCACACAGAAGGGGATGTCACCGTGGCGGCTGAAGTTCCGCGGCTACAAGTCCGAGGAAGTCCTCAAGACCAAGGTGCAACTGGACGAGGCGGGCAAGGCGACGTTCGCGTTCACGCCTCAGAAGGAAGGCTACTATCGCGTCGAGTGGCGCAGTCTTGATCCGGGCACTTCGCCGGTTGTGGCCGAGACATGGGTGTGGGTCGCCACCGACAAGTCGGCCGATCTTGCCTACCGCTCGGGCGGACTGCAGATCATCATCGACAAGGACACAGTGCGCAGCGGCCAGACCGCGCCGGTGATGATCGCCACGCCCACGAACAATCGCTACGTGCTCTTCAGCGTCGAGGGCTTCGACCTGTACTCGTACCAGGTCGTGCACGTCACCGGCGATGTCAAACTCGTCGAGGTGCCGATCCGCAACTCGTACACGCCCAACGTCTGGTTCAGCGCCATGATGGCGCACGACGGCCAGATGTACGCCGACAGCAAGGAAGTGGTCGTGCCGCCCGTGGAGGAATATCTGAACATCGAAGTCGCGTCTGATCGCAGCGCGTATCAACCGGGCGAGGAAGGCACGTTCACAGTCAAGACCACCGATCACGACGGTAAGCCGGTGAGCGCGGAGGTCGCGATCGCGATTGTCGATGAAAGCGTCACGTACATTCAGCAGGATTACGCAGGCGACCCGCGGCCGTTCTTCTTCCAGCAGCGGCAGTACAACATCGTCCAGGGCGGCAGCACGTTCAATCAGAAGTCGTTCGTGCGCCTGGTCAGGGGCGAGGGCGATGTGATCATGGATGAGAAGCTGGCGTTGAAGGAGATGGAGGAGGCGAAGAACGGATTGGACGATCGCTCTGAAACGCGATTCCGCCGCGACGCCCAATTCGCGGGCGGTGGCGGTGGGCGTGGTGGCGCGATGCCCCCCGGCGCACCGGCCCCGGCGCGCGAAATGGCCGCGGCCGACGCGGCCATGCCGATGTCAAGCGCGTCGGGGGGCCTGGGCGCTGAGGGCGGCCGAGTCTCGGGCAATGCACGCATGGAGATGGATCAGCTCAGGAAGGCCGACGGCGGCGACAAAAACGGTCCCGCCCAAGGTCAGGAACCTGCCGTGCAGGTGCGCACCGATTTCCGTTCCACGCTCCTGTGGAATCCGACCATCACCACTGATGAAGACGGCACGGCGAAGGTCACGCTCAAGTACGCCGACAGCCTCACGACGTGGAAAGCCACGGCGCGGGCTGCCAGCAAGGGCGCAGCGTTCGGCATCGGCGACGCCTCGACGCGCACGCGCATGCCGCTGATCGCGCGCCTGCAAGCTCCCCGCTTCTTCCTCGCGGGTGATACGGCCGTCGTTTCCGGCGTCATCAACAACAACACCGATGAACCCATGAACGTGCGGCCCGAGATCAGGATCGAAGGCCTCAAGGTTCTTGGCTTGATTCGCGAGGGGCAACTCACGCAGGATGCCGCGAGCATCAGCGTGCCCGCCAACAGCGAAATGCGCGTCGACTGGCAGGTCGCCGTCGAGAACGCCGGCGAAGCCAAGATCATGCTCGCGGCCCGCAGCGACAAGTACGCCGACGGCATGGAGAAGACCTACACGGTGTACGAGCACGGCGTGATGCGCTACCTGGCTACCTCGGGGAAGGTGCGCGGCGACGATGTCACGGTTACGCTCAACATCCCCGCGGCCCGCAAGCCCGAATCCACCGTGTTCAACGTGCAGGTCGCTCCGAGCATGGCCGTGACGATGCTCGATGCCCTGCCGTACCTGATCGACTATCCCTACGGCTGCACCGAGCAGACGATGAGCCGCTACCTGCCGGCGGTGATCACCGCCAAGACGCTTGGCGATCTGGGAATCAAGCCCGAGACGATCATCGGCAAGGTGTTCGGCGGCATCGAACAGGCCACTGCTGACAAGACGCACACCAAAGCGAAGGGCGATCTCAAGAAACTCGATGAGATCACGCAGGCTTCGCTCGATCGGCTGTACGACTTCCAGCACGGCGACGGCGGCTGGGGCTGGTGGAAGGAAGGCGAAAGCGATCACTTCATGAGCGCGTACGTCGTGTGGGGGCTGTCGTTGGCGAAGGAAGCCGGGCTCGATGTGAAGCAGGAGGCGATGGATCGCGGCGCGAAGTACCTCAACGAGGAACTGGTGGAAGAAGAGAACGCCCCCGACATGCAGGCATGGATTCTGCACGGCCTCTCGCGCTATCGCGCGGTCATGAAGCAGACTCCCCACGAGTTCGAAACCAAGGCCCTCGACACGATCTTCAAGAAACGCGATCAACTGAATGCCTACACCCGCGCACTGACGGCGCTGGCGGCGCATCAGATGGGCGATGCGGCCAAGGCCAAGACGCTCGTCGACAATCTACGAAACGGCGTCAAGCGCGATGACCGGCCGGACTCATCGGTCATTGTCAAGGGCGTCCAAGGCCAGAACCAGGCTGTGATGGGCACGGCCCACTGGGGTGAGGACGGCCTGTCGTGGCGCTGGTCCGATGGCGGCGTCGAGGCGACCTCGTTCGCGCTGCGGGCCATTCTCGCCATCGATCGCAAACTCGTGCGCGATGGCGACAACCAGATTCGCATCCTGCGCAAGGCCGGGGCCGGCCCGATCTACTTCGCGGCGTCCAGCGAGTTCTACAGTCTCGAGGAGCCCGTGCCGCCCTCAGGCAGCGAGATCTTCGTCCGCCGCGAGTATTACAAGCTCGTGCCGACTCCCACGCTGCTCAAGGGCGTTGTGTATGACCGCCTGCCGCTGGGCGACGGCGACAGCGTCAACTCCGGCGAGCGCGTCGAGGTCGTGCTGACCATCGAAGCCAAGAACAACTACGAGTACCTCGTGTTCGAGGATCTCAAGCCCGCCGGCTTGGAGGCGGTCGCAATTCGCAGCGGCGAGCCGCTGTATACGCGCGAGATGAAGAAGGGCGCCGTCGATCTGACCTTCGGCGACGGGAAGAAGTCCGAGACCGATGTCCGGCGCGAGCAGCGCATCAGCGGCCCCGAGGACTTCACCGGCCGGCAGGCATGGGTGTATCAGGAATTGCGCGATCGCAAGGTGGCGATGTTCATCGACCACCTGCCCGAAGGCATCTGGGAGCTTCGCTACGACCTGCGGGCCGAGACGCCCGGCCGCTTCCACGCGTTGCCGGTGCTGGGCTCGGCCATGTACGTGCCCGAGATTCGCTGCAACAGTGCAGAGATTCGTATCGCGGTGACGGACGCGAAGTAAATCGATTCACCCGCCGCAATACGCACGGACGACGTACTCCTGCACCATGCGCTGCGTGTTGAAGTACGCGCCGTTGATGGCGATGGCGTGCCGCATGATGTCCACGTAGCGATCGTGCTCCCTGTGGAACATGGGCAGGATCACGTTGTTGAGTTTCTGATAGAGATTCTGCGCATCCCACGCGTACTCATCGGCGGCGTCGCCATCGAACGCCTCGCCGTTGATGGCCCAGCCGGTCACGCCTTCGATGCAGCCTTCGATCCACCAGCCATCGGGCACGCTCAGCGACGGCACGCCGTTGAGGGCCGCCTTCATGCCGCTGGTGCCCGAGGCCTCCAGCGGACGCTGCGGCGTATTCACCCACAGGTCGACGCCTGACGTGACGACCTTGCCCAGGTCCATTTCATAGTTGGGCAGATAGACCGCCTTGATCTCCGGCTGAAGCTCGCGAAGGGCGGCGTGCACGCGCTTGATCATGTCCTTGCCGCCGCCATCGCGCGGATGGGCCTTACCCGCGTAGATGATCTGCAGCGGCCCGTGAGTCCGCGCCAAGCGCTTGAGCGTCTCGATCTCGCTGACCAGCAGGTCCGCTCGCTTGTACGTCGCCGCGCGGCGCGCGAACCCGAGCGTGAAGGAGTTCGGGTCCATCTGGGCATTGAGCGTCCGGTTCGCGAAGTCGATCAGCCCGCTCTTGGCCTGCATATGTGCATCCCAGATCTTCTCGCGCGGCAGGAACAGCGCGTGACGCAGGATGTAGTTGTCCTTGCGCCAGCCGGGCATCTCGGTATCGAACAGGCGCGCGAAGGCGTCGCTGGCCCACGTCACCGCGTGCACGCCATTGGTGATGGAATCGACCTGATGATCGGAGAACATCGCGCGCGAGACC
>DATKJG010000051.1:0-13491 GCA_035543215.1 Phycisphaerales bacterium
AATCGGCCGGCGCAGCGGCTTCGAATGGCCTGCGGTCGCGGATCGAGCACGCCCAGCACATCGACGCCTCCGACATGTTGCGCTTTCGCGATCGCATCGCCAGCATGCAGCCGCTGCACAAGGCGGATGACGGCCGCGTCATCGAGCAGCGGCTGGGTCGTCAGCGCTCGCGCGGCGCCTTCGCGTTTCGCTCGCTGCGCGAAGCCGGCGCGATCCTTGCCTTCGGCAGCGACTGGCCGGTGGTTTCGTGCGATCCGCTGTTGGGCATGTGGGCGGCGATCACCGGTCTGACGCTGGATGATCAGCCTTTCAACGTGCAGGAGAATCTGACGCCAGAGGAGGCGCTGATCGCCTACACGGCCGATGCCGCGCGAGCCTTGAACATGCGCGATGCCGGTATGCTGCGCGTGGGGGCGTTGGGGGATTGCGTGATGTTCGACATCGATCCCTTCACCGCGGACTGGATTCGCCGGCCGCCGCGCGTGATCCTGACCATCGTCGGCGGCGAGGCGGTGTTTGATGCGACGCAGGACCAGGTCCACGCTTACGCACGTTGACTCAAGTGGCGCGGCCCGCATGGTGGATGTCGGTGGCAAGCCAATCGTGCAGCGCGAGGCCATCGCCGAAGGGTTCCTCGTCGCTGCGCCCGCGACGCTCGATCGGCTGATGAAGCGTGGGGGAGCCGATCTGCCGAAGGGAGAGGCGCTGTCAACGGCGCGCATTGCCGGCATCGCCGCGGCGAAGAAATGCGATGAACTCATTCCGCTCTGCCACACGCTGCCGTTGGATGCGGTCAGTATTGATTTCGAGCGGGCTGGCCGCGATCGTGTGCGGATCGTTGCCACCGCGCGCATCAGCGCGAGGACTGGCGTTGAAATGGAGGCGCTTGTCGCGGTTTCGATCGCAGCCCTCACGCTCTACGACATGACCAAGGCCATCGACAAGTCGATGCGCGTCGAAGGCGTGAGGCTGGTGAGCAAGACCAAGCGGTAGGGTGGGGACAGCCCACCCTACTGATCCGTTTCTCGCACCGCCGCGCAGAACTCGCGGATCATCCCCGCGTCCTTCATGCCCTTGGATGATTCCACGCCGCTGCTGACATCAACGCCGAACGGGCGGATGGCCTTGATCGCGCCCGCAACGTTCTGCACGGTCAGTCCCCCGGCGATGATCACGGGCGTGCGCAGCATGGGCGTCAGAGCCGCGAGAGCCGCGTGATCGAACGCCCTGCCGCTGCCGGGAGCGGCGCCGTCGATCAGGATGGCGCTGACATTGGGCGAGGCGTCCCACTTGGCGATCTGCGTCGAATCGAACGTGATGCCCTTGATCACGCGCCGATGCTGCTGGGCCAGGCGCGACACCTGCGATTCCTCCTCGCTGCCGTGCAACTGCACCCACTCGCCGCGCCAGTTCATCACCTCTGGATCGGACGGATTGCGGAAGATTCCCACGGCGCTGATGAGTGGCGGAAGGGCGCGGGCGATCTGCGCTGCCAGCCCCGGCAGAACCTGCCGCGGCGAGCCCGGCGCGAACACCAGGCCGATCGCATCGGCCCCCGCCTCAACCGCCGCCATCGCCAGTTGCACCGACGTGATGCCGCAGATCTTGATGCGCGTGCGGGTGATGCGAGCCTGCGGTTGCGTCGATGGCGCGGCGGGGGCAGTCATGCCGGCAACTCCGAGAGAAGTTGATCGGCCAGTCGCCGCTGGGCATCATCCCGCAGCGAGCCGCGCACGGCGCTGATCAGTTCGCGGGCCCGCTGCGGCTTGTGGAGTTGCCGCGCGTACATCACGCCGAGCATGAGGCGAACCTCGCCTGCGGAATTGGTCTTCGGATAGTGCCGCAGCAGCAGTTCGTAGGCGATCGCTGCGCTGGCGTGATCGCCTTCGGCCGCGAACTGGTTCGCAACCTCCAGTTGCCGCTGCTCAGCGAGTACGGCGTCGGCGTCATCAGCCAGCAGGGCGCGATATTGCTTCGCCGCGCTGCGCAGATCGTGTGCCGCTGCGAGTCGGTGAATCTCTACCCGCATCTCCGAGTGCCGCTGCTGATCCGCTGTGAGTTCCTTAGGCGGGGTCGTGCGATCCTTGAGGCGCTGGCCAGCGTCGGCCACGCGCGCATCCCACACCGCGCCGCCGCTGCCCTTGTTCAGGGCCCGCAGAGCGGCCCTTCGCCGCCACTGCTTGAAGAGGAAGAACACATCGCATTCCTCGCGCGGAATGACCTTGAGACCCAGCAGCACGAATCCCACCGCGAAGCCGTAGACGTAGCCCGCGATGTGCGCCATGAACGCCACATTGTCGGTGCGCACGCCGAGCATGTCGCTGACCTGCCTCACCACGTCCACGACGACGTACAGGCCGATGAACCACATGCTCGAGACGACGACCAGGCTGCCTGTGAACAGGAAGAAGCAGATCACATTGCTGCGCGGGAACAGCGCGAGGAAGATGCCGCTGACGCCGGCGATCGCGCCCGAGGCGCCAATGACCGGTGCGGGGCTGACCATCATGTGCGCGATGTTCGCCAGCGCCCCGGCCATGAGATAGAAGCCCAGAAACCCCGGGGCCTTGAGCCGGCCCTCCACCGGCGGGCCGAACACCCACAGCGCCAGCATGTTGAACACCACGTGCCAGATGCTCGATGGATCGTGAATGAACAGCGCGGTGACCAGTCGCCACCACTTGAAATACTGCGGATCGAAGTGGCCCCACTGCACCAGTTGCACGAGGTCGAACGCGCCGATGCGCGGGCCGAGCCAGCCTGCTGCGTAGATCGACAGATTCAGCGCGATGAGCGTTTGGGTGACAATCGGCCGTCGTTTCGGCCAGCGGTCTGTTCGAAGGGGAAAGAGCATCGCAGCAACGGCAGTCTACGGCCGTGGAATGGGATGAACCACGGACCTGTGGAGAAGTCGTCAAATAGCGTTGTCGCTCATTGCGGCACGCCGTTGACGACTCGCCGCTCGATCCATTCATCGCGCCAGCCATAGAGCAGGCGGCCGACCAGATGCTCATCATCGAGATCAAACGGCGCACGCAGCAGCAGCAGATCGGCCGCCGCACCTGTTTCGATGCGACCGGCATCGTCCCAGCCAAGAGCATCCGCGTTGCCACGAGTGATCAATTGCCAGACCTCGGCGGGTGTGGGCACGATCGCATTCGGATCGAGCGTCATCCTTCGCATCTTGGCAGTCTCGATCATCGCGCGTGCGACGCGCGGCATGGCGATGTCCGGACCGGCGGCGATATCCGAGCCCAGCGCCACGCGCACGCCGTGTTCGCGGGCCGCGCCCAGATCGAACACGCCCGATTGCAGGAACACGTTCGCGCCCGGGCAATGCACCACGCTGCAGCCGCGCTGCGCGATCAACTCCCATTCCGCCTTCGACACGTGAATGGCGTGGGCCAGCAGCGCGCGCGGCCCGAGGAGGCCGAAGCGATCGTACACCGCCGCGTAGTTCGCATCGTCTGGAAACAGTTCGCGCACCATCTCGCATTCACGCTGCGATTCCGCCAGGTGCGTGTGCACGATGGAATCGTCGCGAATCTTCTTGTGCGCCGCCTCGAGCATCTCCTCACTGCACGTCACGGCAAAGCGCGGATTGACCGAGGCGGTGACGCGTGAGCGCTCCGAGCGGGCGATGCGCGTCAATCTCTGGTTGAGCAGCGCCTCGGGCGCGTGGCGATCCATCATCGACTGCCCGACATAGCCGCGCAGCGGCAGCGTGTGTCCGGCCCGCACCGCCTGTTCGTAGCCGTGGAAATGGCTGGTCAGGAACGCCGCGTAGCCCAGTGTGCCCGTCTGCAGCATGCGCTGGTACGCCGCGCGAATCTGGTTGCCTGCGATGTCTTGCTCTTCCCAGCGCATCTCGGCGGGGTAGATGATGCGCTCCAGCCAGTCCATGAGCTCGAGTCCGTCGTGGCCGACGCAGTCGATCTGTGGGAAGTGCAGGTGCGCATCGATGAAGCCGGGACAGATGAGCGCGTCCGCATCGCCCAGGGCGGCCTTCTCCGGCGGCTTGCCCGTGCCGATCTTGTGAATGCGCCCGTCCTCGATCGTCAGCCAGCCCGGCGCAGGCGGCTGGGCAGCATCCAGGAGCAGGCGGCCGCGGATGAGCATGACGTGAACGGTAGCCGCTGTGTTCGATTCGTGCGCCTGCATCACGACGACAACGGCGGATGGCGTTCCCACGGCTCGATGACGCCGATGATCGATTCAGGTTCTTCGTCGGCGATCGCGCGTTCGATGCCGCCGCAGATTTCATCGTTCGTCAGCCAGCGCGTCTGGCCGCCGCGCTGGAACATGAATCCGAGTATCACGCGCTGATAGCGCATGCCGGCAATGCGCGACATCCACGGCTCCCTCCCAACCTCGGAACGTGACGGCTCCGCGGCCTCAATCCCCACGACATGAACGAAACGAAATGCGGTTGAAGACTCAGCGACAGTCTCAGCGATGAGGCGCGGCGCCTCGGGCGCGGTCGAATGAATCCATGCCACGACGAGCGCGATGGGGCCGTGCCGGGCTGTCGTGTTGCGAATCGCGGCACACAGCGCGGATGAGTCGCGATAGTCGAGCGGCAGTGGATGAAGGTCGCCGCCGGCCCCCGTCCGCTCGCGCGCCGCCTGCGAGGCCATTGACTCCATGTCCTCGCGCGAGCGAGCGATCATCGACACGAGCCACCCGTCGCGTGCCAGTTTCAGACTGGCGTCGCGCAGCATGCCCGTGCCGCCGACGACCAGGGCGTGACGCGACTGGTTCATACCCGTATCAGACTGCAATGCCTGCGAATTGCAACAGCCGCACAACGATCAGTTCAGTTGCGTGGCGGTATCCAGCCAGTCGGTGAACGGGATGACGCGGGCACCGCGGCCGACAGCCTTCTCGATGATGGCCGCCTCGGCGTCATCGCGCGTGGAGTACTGGATGGGGTCGTGGCTGATCGGATCGCGAACTGCATGATCGCGGGCATCGAGAATGATGTACGTGAATTCGAGGGCCATGGGTGTGCTCCTGAGCAAGGGATGACAGACAAAGCAGACGGTGCGAGAATCGGACGATCGAAACGTGAGGGCGCGCAATGACCGCGCGCGGCGCGGTTCACGACCCGGCATCACGCGCCCCATCGGGCTTGTTGACCTGTTTCTCAAAGACTTAGACGTCGATCGCGCGGTTGTATTTCACAATCCGCGCAACGTTGACGTAACGACGCCCGCGGAGCGATCCGCGGGCGCGAGTGATCGAATGGGAATCACTGCAGGAATCAGCGCGGCCTGGTCGCGTTGCCGCTGCCGGGCTTGGGAGCGGGGGCGGGCGGCGAGACCGTTATTCCGCCGCCGCCGTTGCCTGTCGCCGCGGCCGCTGCGGCGCTGGCCTTGGTCATCTGCGGGTAGATCAGCACGCGATCCTGGCTCAGCAGCACCAGGTCATTCGCCCCGTCGCCGGTGATGTCGGCGATCAGGCAGTCGCTGGGCTCGAACTCGCGTGGCTCGCCGCTGGAGAACAACTTCGACTCGTACACCTTGAACGCCGTCGCATACAGCAGGCGGTGGGCTTCGGAGATTGTGAGGACCTCGCACATCTGTTCGCCGGCGTCGAGGGCAATGAGATCGGTGAAGCCATCGCCATTGACATCTCCCGCGGTGAGTTCGTGCTCGACGCGTCGCTCTTCATCGCTGCGCCAGGCCGCGATCTGCTTGAGGCTGACGCGCGTGCCTCCCATGCGCACGATGGCAAAGCCGTCGTCGCCGATGGCGAGGATGTCATCCTGCGCATCGCCCGTGAACGAGCCGGCGAAGATGGAGTTGAACGGGAAGCCGCGAACCTTCAGCGATTCGACCTGCTGCCACGCGGGCGGCGGGGCCGCCTCGCCATCGGCCGCCGGCTTGGCCTGCGTCTTGGCCATGATCAGAAGCCGCCCGTTCTCCTTGTCGGCGGCGACGATGCGATCGCCCAGCAGCGCGACCGAAACCAGTTTGCTGCTGGAATCGTTGGCGTTGATCTGCCGCACCACCTGCCAGCCGGCGCTCACGCCCGGGCCCGGGTTGGTGTCGTAGCGCAGCGAGCGCACGTAGTTCTTGTCGGCGATGAGCAGTTCCGGCTTGCCGTTGCCGTCGGAATCGATCACGACAGTGTTGACAGCATTGGCGGCCTGCACGAGGCCGAACTGACCCATGTCCTTGGATTCGAGGAGTTTGAACTTGCCGTCGGCCTCGGCCTTGATCATGGTCATCGGCTTGTCGCGCGTCAGCAGCAGCAGGTCCGACTTGCCGTCCTGGTCGGCGTCGATGGCGAGGATGGTGTCGGGGCTGCGGCTCTGCGTGCCGAGTTGAATCGTCTCGCGCTCGCCGCTCATGTTGATGAGGTAGAGCACGTAGTCGCGGCCGCTCTTGGCCACGACCGCGACGTGCGGGCCTTTCTCCAGTTGCACGAGGTTCATCGCCACCGGCGTGTTGCCGTCGGGAATGTTGAGAGGGCTGGGGAAGGGAATGCCCTCGGCGCCGACATCGCAGCGGCCGACGACGCCTTCCTTCTCGGAAAGCACGAAGACTTCCGCGAACGGATCGTCATCCACGTTGCCCGCGGCGATGAACGTGATGTCGGAGAGGCTCGGGTAGCGCTCGCCCGGCTGCAGTCCCTTGCCCTTGATCTGCTTGTACACCACCAGCGAGTTGGACTCGGTGTCGGTGGCGAGCAGATCGACCAGGCCATCGCCGTCGACATCGATGACTTCGCTGTCGCGCTTCTTGTTTCCGGCGTCGGTGAAGGAGAAGACGGCGATGGAGGCGTCGCGATCGCCGCTGGATTCGACCGGCTCGGTGGCGACGTCGTACACGACGATGCGCTTGGACTGGCGCTCGATGGTGGCCAGGCGGGCCGCGGTCTCGTTGGGCAGGCGCACGCTTTCCATCTCGCGCAGGCCGGGCATCTCGAAGCGCACCTGCGCGCCGAGGTTGCCCTTGTTGTTCTCGAAGGCACCCAGCCACAGGCGCACCGGCGCTGGGTCTTCGGGCAGGATGCCCGCGATGTCGAGCCGGCCGTCGCCGTTGAAATCCTCGATCTTGAACGCCACCATCGGCGCGCCGGCGGCCAGGGTCTGCGGCTGGCGGATGTTGTCGCCCGCGAGCGGCCAGATGGAGATCTTGCCGCCGACGATGCTGACGAGTTCCGGGGCCTTGTCGTCGATCAGGTCTGCGACCGCGAGCGCATTGCGATTGGCCCCGAGGTCCTTGACGCTGTGCTTGCGCGAAACGCTGAACGACCCGGGCGCAGTCTGCTTGACGAAGACCATCTCGGCCGGCGTGCCGCCGTAGATCAGATCCATCATGCCGTCGCCGTTAAAGTCGTACGGCAGAATCGCGTCAACCTGATGCGTGACGGAAATGAACTCGCGGCGGAAGCGCCAATGCTCGGGAAACTCATTCACGCGCGTGGGCGCACGCTGCTCGTCCTCGGGGCTGGCGTTCTTCTTCTGATAGTGAATCTCGATGCGGCTGGCCCGATTGTTTACGGCGATAAGGTCGATCAAGCCGTCAGCGTTCATGTCAGCGGCGGCGATCGGGCCGGCGGCCCGGTCGATCTTGACCACCTCAAGCCCGCCGAAGCCGTAGAAATCCGCGAGAACGGGGTCGTCGGCCGCGGCCTGCAGCGGCGCCACAAGGGCGGCGGCGGCGAACAGTGAGGCCGATACAACTGGCGCGAAACCGGCGAAACAACGCATGAGCGACTCCGTAGCAGGACGATTGAACCCCAATGGAATATCGGCCGATTGTGGGCCGAAGAGCCTCCATCCTATACTGCCCGGCCTTTTGCGACCCTGCGTCCGAGTACTCAAGGATCACCTGATGCATTGCAGCCGTCCGCGATTTCGCCTGCTCCTGACCGCCGCCATCGCGACCTGCCTGGTCGCAACCGCCTGGGCTTCCGCCGACACGGTGAAACTCAAGAGCGGGGCCAGCCTGCAGGGCAAGGTGCTCAAGCAGAGTGAGAAGACTGTCTGGCTCGACGTGGGCCCCAACGTCCTGGAGTTCAGCATGGACGATGTGGACACGGTGGAACTCGCGGAAGTGAAGGAAACCGCGCAGGTTCAGAGCGACTCGCTCTATCACACCGCGACCAACCTGCGCGAACTTCCGCCGAAAGAACAGGCCAAGCGCATCGGCTCGGCTGTGATCAAGGTCTCGACTCCTTCGGGCCTGGGCTCTGGCGTCATCATCAACGAGGATGGCTACGCCATCACCAACGCCCACGTCGTGCAGGGCGAGACGAACCTGCGCGCCACCGTGTGGCTGCCGCAGTCCGACGGCACGCTCAAGCGCATGACGATCGAGGACATCGAGATCATCGCCGTCAACAACCACATCGATCTGGCGCTGCTGAAGATCAAGCATCCCGAAGGCAAGCCCTTCACCTTCGCGCCGCTGGAACTGGATGAGCAACTGGAGATCGGCCAGACGGTGTTCGCCATCGGCAACCCGCTGGGCCTGGAGCGCACGCTCAGTTCGGGCGTGATCTCGACGACGCAGCGCTCGTTCGACGGCCTGTCGTACATTCAGACCGACGCCGCCATCAACCCCGGCAACTCGGGCGGGCCGCTGTTCAACACGCAGGGCGAGGTCATCGGCATCACGAACATGGGCATCCTTGGCGGCGAGGCGCTGGGTTTCGCCATTCCTGCCCGCTACGTGAAGGACTTCATCCGCAATCGCGAGGCGTTCACCTTCGACAAGGACAACCCCAACTCGGGTTACAACTATCACAAGCCGCCGCCGCGAAGGAACTTCGACAATCCGCCGCAACTCAAGGACGGCACGGCGGATCAACCCAAGTAACCGGGGGCATGCCGGCTGCTCTGCGCACGCTGTCGTGCGCCACCCTGACACTGTTCAAAGATCCCGCCCCGTGCGGCGGGCCAAATGAGGATGCATCACGTGATCAATCGTCTCGTCGTCGTCACCAGTTCGCTGTGCCTGTTCATCGCCTCGGCGGTTCTCGCTGAAGCGCCGCCGATCGAGAAGATCGCGCCGGAGAACAGCATCCTCGTCCTCGGCGCGAGGAACACCGCGCAGGCCTTCGAGAACGTCAAGAAGACCGGCCTGTGGGCCATGTGGCAAAGCGAGAAGATGAAGACCCTTCGCGCCGACGCGATGAAGCAACTTGATGAAGCCATCAAGGAGGCGATGAAGGATCTCGGCGTCGAGGAAGACTCGCTGGCCTACCCCACGGGAGCCGCGGGACTGGCTGTTTTCACAATCAGCAATCCCGACCTCGGCACGCCCGAGATCGCCATGATTGCTTTCGCTGACTACGGCGACCAGGCCGACAAGACCGAGAAACTCATCAAGGCTGCGCTCGACAAGGGCGCGGCGGACGGCAAGCTCGAGTTCGAGGAGAAGGACGTCGCCGGGCGCACCGTGCTCGCCATCGATCTCTCGAAGATGAAGCCCGAAGCGCCGCCCGCCGGCGATGACTTCGGCGGCATGGGGTTGCCCGTACCCAGCGCCGAGGACATCCTCAACAGCCTGATCAAGGTGAACTATGTGCGCGAGGGCAGCACGCTCATGCTGTCATCCGACATGACCGCGCTGACCGATGCGCTGGACGCCATCGACGGCAAGGGCGATGCGGCTGGCGCCGGCAAGTTCGCGGCGCGCGAGGATTTCCAGAACACCGTCTCGCAGATCAGCGGCTCGGGCGAGAGCGACGCCTACGTCGTGCTGCTGACGCGCGATGTCATGGATCTCATGGGCGAGGGCGGCCAGATGATGATGATGATGCGCCCGACCCTCCGTGCCCTCACGGGCGAGGTCGCCGGTTACGGCATGGGTCTGCGTTTCGACGCCGGCCCCGCCATGGCCGAGCAGACTGTCGGCATCTACATGCCCAGCGGCAAGAAGGGTCTGACCGAGCTCGTTGACAATCCCACGCCCCGGGCCGATGTGCCCGCGTTTGTCGGGGCTGATTCGCTCTCGTACATGACCGCGAACTTCGACTTCAGCGGCGTCATGGGTGTGATCAAGAGCGTGGTCAACTCCAACCCCATGCTCGCCGGTCAGGCAGCCGAGGTGATGGATCAGGTCGAGCCGATGATGACGCCGATTTTCAACGCGCTCGGCGGCAAGATCGTCAGCGCCGCGGGCAAGGAGTCCAACGTCATCGCCCTCGAGTGCAAGGATCCGCAGGGCTTCGAGAACGGCTTCGCGGCGCTGGCGGCCCAGGGCGGCCTCGAGTCGCGCGACTTCCTCGGCCAGCGCATCTACACCATGAAGGAAGGCATGGCCTCGATGATGCCCATGGGTGGCGGCGATCCACAGCCCATGTCCATCGGCATCGGCGGCGGCTTCGTGTTCCTGGGCGCGACGCCTGGAGTCGAGCAGTCGCTGCGAGCCACCGGCAACGCGGGCGCGCCCACGCTCGACAAGGATGAGACTTTCCAGCGGGCCGTCAACCTGCTGAGCAAGGACCCGCTGGTGGCGTGGGGCTACAGCGACCTGGTGTCGACCATCGACGCGATGTTCAAGCAACAGGCGGCGGCGGCCAAGGCCTCGATCGAGGAAGTAAAGAAGTTCGATCCCGACATGGCTGCGGAGATGGAAGCCGATGCGGCCAAGATGGCGAAGATTGCCGACGAACTCGACCCCGAGTTCCTCAAGCAGTACATCGGGCCGACGGTCTGGCAGATGCGCTCGACCGACAAGGGTTTCGTGATGAACAGCTACGTGCTGCCGGCGAAGTGAACGGTACGAATGAACGTGAACCAATCACGACGCCCACGCATCGCCATGCGTGGGCGTTGTCGTTACGAAATCATTCCACTCCGCGCTTGCGCATCTTCGTGACCGCTTCCTGTAGCCAGTGCTCATCCGGCTGGGCGTACGGCCGGAACTTCTCCAGCGTGCCCAGTTCCTCTGAGAAGAACAGCGCCCGGTGCATGCCGAGTTTGGCCGCCAGCGGCGAATCGACGAGGTTGCTCGAATCCGCCGCGCCCATCTGGAACAGCACGCGGATCTCGAACTCGCGCAGGCCCTGGCGATCAAGCGAGCGCGTGAGATTGTTCACCGTGTCGCACCACGCCAGCAGGTGAATGCCATGCGTCGGGCCTTCGCGCATGATCTGCGAGAACTGCTTCTCCGGCCGCGGCGGCGCATCTCCATCGCCCGAGACGCTGAAGCCGAAATCCTCCTCCTGACGCAGCATGCGATAGCGTTGCAGGGCGTTGATGAAGAGATAGATCGCCGGAGCATCGTGGATGTTGGCATCGACGCGGCGCTGCAGTTCCTCGGCGACCTGGTTGATGGCCGCCGCGACATCGCGCCACTGCACGACGTTCACGTTGTGGGGCAGCATCGATGCGACCTGGCCCAGGTATCCCGCGCCCGGCGCATCCACCGGTGTGCCATCGAAGATGTAGAACGATGCCGAGCCCTGCCCCTCGCCCGGCGAGTGCTGGGCCGCAAGCGAGACGATTGACGTCGCGAGCATCGCCATCGCGGCATCATCGCGCTGGCCCGCGATGATGAGGTTCGCGCCCGACTGCCGGCGGAACGTGGCGCACGTGGGGTCCTTGATCGCGATCGCCTCGCCCAGCCACGCGCTGGCCGCCGCAACGCCGCGCACCGACGTTGGCCAGGAATCGCGATCGAGCAGGTTGCTCAGCAGGTGATTGCGCGCGATGTCGGCGGGAATGTTGCCTTCGAAGACGATCTGCGGCTCGGGCCGCTTCCAGTGCTTCTTCTCGACCATCTCCGCGACGCGGTCGAGGTACACATCGCGCTTGTCATCGGGCAGCCAGCAGATCTGGAACGGGTTGTTGCCTTCGACCATGCCGCTGGCGTCGTTGTAGATGGCCTCGCCCGGGCGCGACAGCAGCCGGGCCGCGGCGTTGTCATCGCTCAGGATCAGGTACGAGTCGGCCTCGCTGCACTGCAGCGCGATGCGCACGCCCATCTGGCCGATGGTGCTGCGTGCCAGCGAGTACGCGCCGCCCAGAGTCTGCGAGCCTAGCAGCACATGCATGCCGAACGCGCGGCCCTGGCGCACGAGGCGATCCATCAGCAGCGACGCATCCTGCGCGAGCTTGTCATCCTCGGTGAACAGTTCCTGGAACTCGTCGACGATGAGCAGGATGCGCGGCAGGGGCGTCTTCGGGTTCTCGCGCCGGTAACCGCCCATATCCTGCACGCCGAGGTCGCGAAAGATGTTGCCGCGATGCTTGAGTTCGGCATCGAGGCGCTGCAGTACGCTCAGTCCGAACTCACGGTCGGATTCGATCGCCACCGCGCGGGCGTGCGCGAGGTTGTGCGAGGCGTAGGTCTTGAACTCGACGCCCTTCTTGAAGTCGATGAGATAGAACTCGATTTCGTCCGGCGGATACCACAGGGCCAGGTTGGTGATCAATGCGTGCAGCAGCGTGGACTTGCCCGAGCCGGTCTTGCCCGCCACCAGCGCGTGCTGCGAGGTGCCCACGCCCAGCGTAAGGTGCTGGAGTTTCGTTGCGCCCGCCCGGCCCAGTGCGACGCTGATGTCGCTGGTGGTCTTCTTGGACCACATCTGTTTCGGATCGGCCGCGATGGCTTCGAACGGCACCTCGACGCGCGTCGATTCCTTCGCCGCCGCGCCGATGATGTGCAGTTTCTCCGTAACGAAGTTCTCATCGGGCGGCGGATCGAGCGCCAGCGGGAAGCGCTTCAGATCGTCGTCGTTCCAGACGAATCGGCTGCCGGCGCCTGAGGCAGCGGGGGGCGCATCCTTCCACTGCAGGTGCACGCCGCCCTTGACGATGTCGGCCAGCGACACGCCCTGCGGCAGTTGCTGGCGGTTGTCACAGGTGATGAGCGTGTACACGCCGCAGCGCGCGCCGGAGTTGACGATCGACGCCAGTCGCCGCGCGGCGGTCTCGCTGAAGTTCACCGGGAAGTTCGCGATGACCAGGAAGCGGTAGGGCTCGGCGATCTCGCCGGCGTCGACGTTGTAGTCCGCGATCGTCTCGTACTCATTGCGCAGGTACTTCTGGATCACGTTCTCCATGTGCTCGGTCAGATCGAGTAGCCGCTGCTCGATGTGCCGGTCTTCCGTCCAGATCTTGTCGGCGACGAACGAGCCTTCGTAATCCGCTAGGTGCATGAAGCCCGCGAAGTTCTGGCCCAGGCCCACGGGATCGACGATCGTGAAGCGCACCTTGCCCGGCGGCAGCGTCGTGAGCATGCGAAACATCACGGTCTGCAGCGTCGCGATGGCTTCGTCGCGGCCGTGCTCGCCCGCTTCCAGCAGCATCGACACCGGCTCGGGGAAGTCCAGGAACGCAGGCAGATCGAACGATTTGGGCCCCGGCAGCGCCAGGCGCTGATCCTTCGGCAGGCCGCCGGGCAGTTGACCAAGCTCGACGTGCATCTGGCCGAAGCGCACGATCGATGCGAACTCGCGCGGCGGCTGCCAGTCGTTCCACCATGCATCGTCCCAATTCTTGAAGATCGACGCTGAGCGAGCAGCCAG
>DATKJG010000052.1:0-3049 GCA_035543215.1 Phycisphaerales bacterium
AACGACCCGACGGCGCAGCGCGCTGCTGCGTGATCGATGTTCGATCGGAAGCAGCCCCCCAGCCATGCCGAAACTTCGCAGACATCGTCGTGACCATCGCGCCCGCGCGCCCAAGAGCCGCAAGCGGCGGAACCTGGTGAAGTTCATTCCGGAGGCCGACAGCGATTTCGCGCTCACGGCGAACGGTTTCCTGTCGTACATCAAGCACAGGCCGGACATCTTCAACCTGTCCGAGGAGCAGGTCGCGGAAATCGAGAATGCGGTGAAGGGCTTTCGCGCGGCTTTGTCGGCGCTGTTGCAGGCTCGCTACGGCGGGGCGCAGTCGCCGCAACTGAGAATGCGCAAGGACTCGGCTCGCGAGAAGGCCGAGGAGTGCGTGCGCACTTTCGGCAACATCATCCGCTCCGACCCGCGCGTGCCGGAGATGCACAAGACGCTGCTGCGGTTGAAGCTCAAGCCGAAGAAACTCGGCAAGCGCAAGTGTCCGAAGGTGCCGCCAAAGCTGATGTTCGCCGGTTCAGGCGATGGCGTGGCGGGCGAAGTGGGAATTGGTTCGGGCAGCGGCATTCACGTGATCAGGTTCTTCGGCGGCCCGGACAGCGATGTGATCAAGCGATCGGACAGCATGATTGACATGCGCCGCGCGAAGCCCGACGGCGCGGTGCGCATCGAGTTGTATTTCGACATGGTGCCGGTGGGCGAGAGCGTGCCGCGACTGCCCAACGAGCGCGGCTGGCCGAAGTATCTGCGTTCGTACACGCGCAGCCCGATGGAGGTGGAGTTCCCGCTGCCGGTGGGCGAGCCGATGCTGCTGGTGTACTGGGCGCGCTGGGCGGATTCGACCGGCGAGGTGAGCAGGTGGTCGAAGCCGTGCGTGGCCAGAGTGGAAGGCTGGACGGCAACCCCACACAAGGCGCTGCCAGCGGGCGAGTGTGCGGCAGCGCGGCGCGTGGAGACCAAGTACGTGTTCATCCAAACGCCGATCGCGGGGGAATTGCCGGACCATCTCGAGGGCGACGATGTCGCGGATGAGATCGCGGGACTGATGGTGGAGGCTGCAAGAGTGTCGCCCCGCATGCTCAACGCGGCGTGAGCGGTTTTGCCTTCCCGCCCCTGCCTCGCTACGCTGTCAAGTCCACACTCGCAGGCCCTGCAGCGGGAGCAGCATGTCCATGACTTCGGCAACCTCACGTCTCCGCGTCAGCGAAAGCGATGGCATCACGCGCGTCGAGTTCGTCGACCGCAACATCCTCGACGAGGCGAACATCCAGCAGATCGGCGCGGAGATCACGCGCATCGTCGACAGCAAGACCAGCCCCAAGGTGCTCATCAGCTTCACGAACGTCGATCACCTGTCGTCGGCCGCGCTGGGCACGCTGATCACGATCAACAACCGCGTGCGCTCGAAGGACGGCCAGCTGCGCCTCGCCAACATCGATCCGCAGATCCACGAGGTCTTCAAGATCACCAAGCTCGACAAGCTGTTCCAGATCCACGAGGACACGCAGCAGGCCCTGGCCAGCTTCAAATGAGAGGGCAGGGGCAGCCGTCGGCCACATCATGACCGCCGCGTTCAGTCAGCGATTCGTCCTGCCCAGCCGCCGCGAAGACATCGAAGCGGCGACCGAAACAGTGCTGGCCGCCCTCGATCGCCTTGGCTACGACAAGGCGGCGGTGTTCGCGGTGCGGCTCTCGCTGGAAGAGGCCCTGGCGAACGCCGTGCGGCATGGCAACAAGGATGACGCCCGCCGCCACGTCACGCTCCTGTGCGAGATCGGGGCCTCCGAAGCCGTCCTCGACGTGCAGGATGAAGGCGAGGGCTTTGATCCGGGCATGGTGCCCGATCCCACGGCCGTCGAGAACCTGGATATTCCCTCGGGCCGCGGCCTGATGCTGATCCGGTCGTTCATGGCCGACGTGACGGTGCATCCGCCAGGCAACCGGATCACGATGCGCTATCACCGGGCCTGACCGGCCCAATCCGTCGAAAAAGAAAACTCCCCAGTTGCCTGGGGAGTTGGGGGAGCGAGCGGGTACTCGCGTGCTTACGGCTCACCTGTGCCGCCGCCGCCGAAATCCTGGAAGATAAACAGGTTCAGGAAGTCCCAGCGCATCGTGAGGGTGGCGGGGTTGCCGGGGGCGGGCGGTCCGCCGAGACCGAGGAGGTACTGCCTGACGAACATCTGGTTGCCCTGGGCCTGATTGATGAATCGCTGGGCCGCCGTGGCCAGGACCGAGCCCGTACCAGGAGGCTGGGTCTGTACGAACTCCAGCGTGACCCACTTGTCGATGCTGAAGTCCCAGAGTTCGGTCACCAGGAACGAGACTCCGCCTGGCGGCGCGTACTGGTAGTCGATCTGCGCCAGGTTTCCGGCGACAGTCACGTGCCCGGGCACCATGATGTCGGCGATCTCGCCGGCGCCAAGGTAGGTGACCTGGTTGGCGGGCGATGGCAAGTTCGGCCGGAACTTGCGATTTGTGGGCAGGGTATCAACCACGAAGAAGTTGTTGTCGCGGGCCTTGAGCGAGAACTTGGTGCCGAACAGCTTGTTGCCGCGGAGGACGATCACGTCATCCACGAAGGGCCCCTCGGTGAAGCCGACGCTCGACTGGTTGAGGACGAAGTAGCCGGCACGTTCCGGACGCGGATACGGGCCGATCTTGTTCGGGCCGTCTTCGAAACTGGTGTCCGGGCCGCAGGGAACGTCATCGGGGAAGCCGGGCAGGTTGTCCGGATTGGGGATGCCGAGCTGCGGGAAGCCGGTGTTCATGATGGCGGCCCGAATCTGGGCCGGGAGCAGCGGCATGCCGTAGAACTGCGTGCACAGGCCCTGGAGGCAGGCGACGACGCCGGCCGCGGCCGGACAGGCAGCGCTGGTGCCGTTGAAATCGCTGCAGTAGGAGCGGTTCCAGTTGTTGTTGGGGAAGCGCACGTTCGCGCTGCCGGCGAGAGACGGTACGCATTCGCCCCAGCCCGAGAAGTGCACAATGTTGCTCTGCCCGACGTCGCCGTCCTGGAAGAAGTTGCTGAAGGTCAGGCGGCCATGCG
>DATKJG010000053.1:0-4975 GCA_035543215.1 Phycisphaerales bacterium
CGATGCTCCAAGCCGGGCGTGCCCGGAATGATCCACGGCCGGGCCAGCGTCGCGGGATCGCGCTTGTAGGGCAACACCGGCCCGCCTTCGACCGGATTGTTATTCTCCGTCATGTGCTGCACAGGGATCGGCGCGATCGAATCGAGACCGGGCACCGACCATGGCTCTGCACCGTTGGCGATGTAGCCGTCGCTGAGGAAAATCACCGGGCACATGCAGCGCACAGCCAGCCGGCAGGCTTCGATGACAGTGTCGAAGCAGTCGGCGGGACTCTGCGCTGCGAGCACGATGACGCTCGATTCGCTCGGTCGGCCGAGCACGGCATGCAGCAGGTCGGCCTGCTCGGTCTTGGTGGGCATCCCTGTCGATGGCCCGGCCCGCTGCACATCGACGATCACCAGCGGCAGTTCCAGCATCACGGCGAGGTTCATCGCCTCCGACTTAAGGGCCATGCCGGGTCCGGAGGTTCCTGTCACTGACAGATCGCCCGCAAACGATGCGCCGATGGCGGCGCAGATGGCCGCGATCTCGTCCTCGGCCTGGAAGGTGCGCACGCCGTACTGCTTGAGGCGCGAAAGGTGATGGAGCAACTCCGATGCGGGCGTGATCGGATAGCCGGAGTAGATCAGCCGCTTGCCCGCCTTCTTCGCCGCGACGACAAGTCCGAGCGCCGTCGCTTCGTTGCCGCTGATGCGCCGGTATCGTCCCTTCCGCAGTTTCGCGGGAGCGACCTGATATCTCTCGGTGAAGATCTCCGCGGTCTCGCCGAAATTGAAACCGGCGCGCAACGCGCGCACGTTCAGGTCGGCGATCTCCGGCTTGCCTTTTTCCTTGGTGAAGTAGTCGGTCAGATAGTTGACCGTTGCATCCAACGGACGCTCGAAGAGCCAGTACACCAGTCCGAGCGCGTACATGTTGCGGCAGCGATCGACATCCTTGACGCCGATGCCAGTGGAGGCCAGCGACTCGCGCGTCAGGCGGCTCATCGGGACTCGATAGAGCCGGTACCGGCGATTGAACTCATCGTCGTCGAGCGGGTTGTAGCCGTCGGTGTAGCCGCACTTTTTGAGATTGACCTTGTCGAACTCGTCCTCGTTGACGATGACGATGCCGCCGGGTTCGACGTCAGCGATGTTGGTCTTCAGGCCGGCGGGGTTCATCGCAACCAGCGCGTGCACGCTGTCGCCAGGGGTGAAGATCTCGGTGGAGGCGAACTGGAGTTGAAAGCCCGAGACGCCGAACGTCGTGCCGCGCGGTGCGCGAATCTCCGCCGGGAAATCGGGGAAGGTCGCGACGTCGTTGCCGAACAGGGCCGAGGTGTTGGTGAACTGGCCCCCGGTCAGTTGCATGCCGTCACCCGAATCGCCGCAGAAGCGAATGACGACCGACGGCCGCTGCTGTGTCGGCACGTGACGCGAAGTGGCTTGAGTGTCGGTGCTCATCCAGAGCGCTCCGAGAGCCGCACGCGGCGTGCGTGCGGTCCGATCAGTATACGCGTCGAAAGCCCAAGGATTGCCATCCGTGGGCGTTGACGTGCAGCAATTGTCAGCCTGACTTCATGGCGTTGATCAGATCGACTACCGCCTTCTTGCCGTCGGCGAAGTACATCAGCGTGTTCGGGTTGGCGAAGAGCGGATTCGGAAGCCCCGCGAAGCCCGGGCTCAGGCTGCGCTTGATCACCACCACCGTGCGGGCCTTGTCCACGTCGATGATCGGCATGCCGGCGATCGCGCACTTCGGATCAGTTCTCGCCAGCGGGTTCACCGTGTCGTTGGCTCCGAGGACGATCGCCACATCGAAGTTGTGGATCTCGCCGTTGATCTCGTCCATCTCCTTGAGTTTCTCGTAGGGGATGTCGGCCTCGGCCAGTAGCACGTTCATGTGGCCGGGCATGCGGCCGGCGACCGGATGAATGGCGTACTCGACATCGCCGCCGCGCGATTCGATGAGATTCGCCAGGTCGCGAACCGCGTGCTGGGCCTGCGAGACGGCCATGCCATAGCCGGGCACGATGACGACCTTCTGCACGCCGTCGAGCAGCATGGCGATGTCCTCGGCCGTGGCCGACTTGATCTTGCCGCCGTACACCGCATCGTCCTTGGCCTTGTCACCCGCGACCGCCCCGAACGCGCCGAACAGCACGTTGGCAAACGAGCGATTCATCGCCTTGCACATGATGATCGAGAGGATCAGGCCCGATGAACCGTCCAGCGCGCCGGCCACGATCAGCAGTTTGTTGTTCAGCACGAAGCCCATCAGCGAAGCGGACAGGCCCGCGTACGAGTTGAGCAGCGCGATGACCGTGGGCATGTCGGCCCCACCAATGGGGAGAATCAGCAATACTCCGAACGCCATCGCCAGCACGAGGAAGACCGGGAACAGCCACGCCAAGTGGGGCCAAATCGTCAGCGCGGCGCCAATGGCAATCGTTGTACCAAGCAGCGAGAGGTTGAAGATGTTCTGATTCTTGAACGTCCACGGCGCGCTGGGCAGGATCTCCTGCAACTTGCCGAACGCCATGAGGCTGCCGGTGAACGTGAGCGCGCCCAGAAGCACCTCAAACGCAAGGATGCCCATCTCCAAGTGAGGCAGATGCGGCTGATGCAGGTAGTAGTGGGCTGTGCCGACGAGCGCCGCCGCCAGCGCGCCGAATGCATGCGACAGCGCCGTGCGTTGCGGCACAGCGGTCATGGGCATGAACACCGCGAGGGGAACGCCGATGAGCGCGCCGACAATCAGCCCAACGATGATGAAGTCGTAGTGAATGATGTTGGGCTTGAGCAGCGTGCCGATGATCGCCAACAGCATGGCGAGCGAACCGGCGTACACGCCTCTCCGGGCCGTTCGCGGGGCGCTGAGCCACTTGAGCGACAGCACAAACAGGGCGGCCGCCACGATGTACACGACATTGCGGAAAATGGCCTGGGCACTGGAGCTTTCCGCGATGGCCTGCAGGTCGTCGGGCAGGCGGAGTTCGGCGGGAGTGCGCGTGAGGCTGTTGGCCAGCAGCGCTGCGACGAGTTGTGGCGCGAGGCTGGGCATGGTCAATGCGCTCCGCCTCCCGATTGTCCAGCGCCACGACTCTTGAACATCTTGAGCATGCGATCAGTGATCATGAACCCGCCGACGACGTTGCTGAATGCCGCTGCCACGGCGATGGTGCCGAGGATGGTGCTGAGCGTCGTGCGGTTGGCGTCGCCCGCCACTTCAACTGCCGCAATGACCGCGATGGCCGAGATCGCGTTGGTCAGCGACATGAGCGGCGTATGCAAGAGCGGCGAGACGCGCTTGATCACCTCCAGCCCCAGAAACGTGGCAAGTACGAAGACCAGAATGGCGGACCAGATATCGCTCATGAAGAGTCCTTCGATTCAGGTGGCAGCCGCGGCGGTGGCAGCTCGATCCGGAAGGCCGAGTATCTTGCGGACACGGTCATTCGTGACCTCGCCGCCTTCGCACAGCATCGTGTCAGCCGTGATCTGGTCGGACTTGTCGATCTTCAACTGGCCGTCCTTCACGATGTTCATCAGGAACGTCGCGAGGTTCTTCGCAAACAACTGGCTTGCGGTCTGCGGCACGGTCGCGGGCAGGTTTGTCGGCCCGAGGATCGTCACGCCGTTCACCGCCGTGGTCTGATCCGGCTGCGTGAGTTCGCAGTTGCCGCCGGTCTGCCCCGGCTTCGCGGCGAGATCGACAATGACGCTGCCCGCGGGCATAGCGCGAACCATATCAGCGGTGATCAGCACCGGGGCTTTCGCGCCGGGCACGGCCGCGGTGGTGATGACGACGTCGGCAACCTTGACCGCACCGCCCATGAGTTCGCGCTGCTTGCGATAGAACTCTTCATCCATCGCCTTGGCGTAGCCGCCCTGGCCCTCGGCCTGCGCGCCCGCGAGTTCGATCTGCAGGAACTTCGCGCCCAGCGATTCGATCTGCTCCTTCACCGCCGGCCGCACGTCGTACGCCGTCACCACCGCGCCGAGTTTGCGGCACGAAGCGATCGCCTGCAGTCCCGCCACGCCTGCGCCGATCACGAACGCCTTCGCTGCCGGAATCGTGCCGGCAGCCGTCATCATCATCGGCATCATGCGCGGCAGATGCGAGGCGGCCAGCAGCACCGCTTTGTAGCCGGCGATGGTCGCCTGCGATGACAGCACATCCATGCTCTGAGCGCGCGTAATGCGCGGCAGAAGTTCCAGCGCAAAGACTCGCGCGCCGGCGCTTGCAAGATCGCGCGCCAGCGCGGCATTGCTCAGCGGATCGACCAGTCCGACCACCGTCTGGCCGCTGCGGAATCCCGCCGCGCCCTGCACGCGGATGCAGCAGACGATGTCGGCCTGCTGCAGCAATTCGTTGCGCGATGCGGCGATCTTTGCGCCCTTGGCCTCGAAGTCCTGGTCGGCGAAGCCGGCGCCCTGCCCCGCGCCCGCCTGCACCAGCACGCTCAGCCCAGCCTTGCTGAGCGGCCCCAGACCGATGGGTGTCAGCGCCACGCGCTTCTCGCCCGGATGGGTTTCGCTGACAACGCCGACGATCATGCGAGCAACCTTTCCGACCGCGGAGGCGAGCCGAATGAGCCGCGACAAGGTACGGGCCGGCCGCGATAGCGGCAAGAGCGCGGCGAAGTCCCGCTGCGCCGCCGTTCATCGGGTCAATGGCGTCAACGCATCAACCCTCCGCAGGATTCGCGGCCAGACGGCGTACCTTCTTGGATGACCCGCTCGCAATTGCTAAACTCCAAGACTCGCAAGACCGGCGATGCTCAGCCGGCCCCCAGCAGTCCGGAGCAAACTGGAAGAACGATGCCCCAGATCGAAATGCAAAGCCCGACCGGCTTTCGCCGCGTCGAACTGGCAATGGACACCGTGACCGTCGGCCGCCTGCCCGACAACACACTGGTCCTGGCCGACGAAAAGGCCAGCCGCCATCACTGCGTCATCGAGCCCTGGGAAGGCGGCTTCCGCGTCCGCGACCT
>DATKJG010000054.1:0-2984 GCA_035543215.1 Phycisphaerales bacterium
CAGATCAGCACGTGGCGGCGAGCGCTGGGGCTGGGATCGATCATGTGAATGCCGTAGTTCGCCGTTCGTCCCACGGCAGCCGCTAATCCACGCTCCGCGCGTGCCTTTGATGTCACGTTGCGCGCGCCTATCCGATGCACAACATGCTTTAGGTCGCCGGAGGCCGAACCCGGCTGGCGATGCCGCCAACGCGGAAATCCCGACATTCTGCGCGCGCAAAGTGTCCGGACGCGCGCTGCTACCACCGGACGTTGCGCGCGCAAGGTGTTTGTAAGTCAGGCGGTTGCGATCGCGGGGCGGGCTGACGTCCCGGCAGCCACCGAAGTCCAGCGCGGCCGCGCTGTCGTTTTTCTTGATGTCGTTGCCCCACGCGCTCATCACTCGTCACCCGCCACTCGGCAATCGATGATGTCGCCAAATGGCAGAGAATCAAGACATTTCGTGGACCGCTTGTGCGCGCAACTGACAACCGGCTGTCACTCGCTGCATCCGTCAGCTCCGCTGCACGCGGAAGACGCGGCCGGCGCTTGAGCCCTGCGAAGTGCGCGCGAGGTAATACAGCGCGCCATCATCGCCCACGCACAACGCCACCGGCCCGTCGATGTTCGTCGCAAAGCGGGTGATCCGCTGCAGGTTCGGGTCGTAACGCCTGATCCAGCCGTTGATGAAGTCGGCGAAGAAGTAATCGCCTGTGAACCCCGCGCCGAAGGTGTTGGTGTCGGGCACGTAGAACGCGCCGCCAGTGATGGCGAAGCCCGTGAAGTTGTTGTTCTCGGGGAAACTCTGCGAGTCGTCGGAGTGGTGGTAATACGCGATGGGTGGCGTGAAGTCGGGGAACGAGCCCTGATTGAACGGGCCTTCGGTGAGGCCCCAGCCGAAGTTCGCGCCCGCCGCGCCGACATCGATCTCCTCGAAGGTGTTCTGGCCGACATCGTTGATGTACATCACGCTTGTGCCGGGCTTGAAGGCGAAGGTGAAGGGATTGCGCAGCCCGGCGCACCAGATGGCGCGGTTGACGCCGGTGGGAGTGCCGCCGATGCCGTCGATGCTGGTGGGGTTGCTGCTGGGAATGGGATTGTTGGGGCTGGGATTGAGCCGCAGGATCTTGCCGAGGCGATTGCCGATGGACTGTGCGTTGGCGGAGTTGGCGTTGTCTCCGACGGCGACGTACAGCTTGCCATCCGGCCCGAAGGCCAGTGCGCCGCCGTTGTGGTTGCCGGCCGACAGCGGCTCGAGGTCCATGATGGTGCGCGCGCTGCCGGCGAGGGCGGCGTCGCCGTTGGCGTTGGCCTTGTAGCGCGCGATGCGATTGTGCGGCTGGCCACTGCCCACCGTGTAGTACACGTAGACAAAGCGATTGGTCGAATAGTCCGGATCGAAAGCGATGCCAAGCAGGCCGCGTTCGTCGAACGAATCGACATTGAGGGGCGTGTTGACGAAGAAGTTGGCCCGCACGCGCGTCCAGTTGCCCGGGCCAGAGCCCTGGTACACCTCGATGGTGCCGCCCTGCTCGAGCACGAAGAGTTTGCCATCGGGCGAAAAGGCCATGGCCGTGCCGCGCGTGATGTTGCCGGTGATGGCGTGCTCGCTGAAGCCGCCGGGCAGCGAGGCGGCGCTCGCGCTGGCACTGCATGCGCCGAAAGCAACTATCGCCAGCATCAACGGAGCGCCGGTTCGCATCGCGTTCTCCTTTTCGAGGTGGTCGACGAATCTGAGACTAGGCGATTCCTATCGGACTGTATCTTCGTATGTAATGTCACCACGCGCCGATCGCGATTGCCGGCGCCTTGCGGGAAGGCGACCGATGAGCGCGGCCAGTGTGGCCGGGGGGTGTAAAGATGTGCAAATCCAGCCGTGCACGATGGGGATGCATCCCGGCGTATGGGCGTAAAACCAGCACGAGTGCAACAGTTTCCGGCATGCCCGCTGGACGTTTCGGCCTGTCGCGGGAACAAACGCGCCGCCGGCACGTTCGAACTTCAGGGCCGGCCGGCGGTACAAATGCGCCTAGGCTCATTCAGCCGGCGGCCGCGGAAACCCGCAGGCGGCAGACTCAGGCGGCCGATGCATCCTATTGAACTGCACGACTGGCCCGGCCCCCTTGCCGCCCCTTGCCCTGCCCCAGCCGCCCCTTGATGCCCTCGCTCTGACAGGAAGGACCGCCCATGATGATGCTGCCTGATCTCGCCCGGCGTTCGCGCTCGCTTCGCGTTCGACGATTCAGTCTGCCGGCCCTTGTGATCGTCGCGCTGTTTGTGCAGTTGGGCCTCAGCACTGCCGCGCGCGCGCAAGGCACGATGGGCGCGCTGCCGGACCCGATCACCAGCCGCGACCTGGATGACTACGCGCGGCGCATGGGCCTCAGCAGCCAGCAGCGGGCGTCGCTGGAAGGCTTCCACGAGGCGTACAAACTTCAGTTCGCAGCGCTGCGCGACGGCGAGATCGAGAAGTACCTGAGCGGCAATGCTGCTGCGACCGGCGGCCAGGGCGGTGGCCGCAACGGCGGCGGGAACGGTGGCCGCGGAGGCCAGGGCATGGGCGGTCGCGGCATGGGCATGGGCATGTTGCTCGGCAACACCGATCGCAAAGCCCTCGAGGAGGCGCAGCACGATCTCAACTCCATCAACGACAAGATCAAGACGCTCGACAACAGCCTCTTCGATTCGATTCAGGGAATGCTGACCGAGGATCAGGTCACGCTGCTGAGCAGCGTGCGGCAGTCGCGCGAGAGGGAGCGCTATCGCACGGGCCTGAGCCGCATGGCCACGTTCACCAATCCTTCGACAAACGTCGACCTGACCGAACTCGTCAGCAATCTCACGCTTTCACCTGACGAGAAGACCAACGTCCAGCCGTTGCTGACGAGTTACGAATCCAGCCTGACCACGGCCGTGCGCAAGCTGCACGACGACGCCAACGAGTCGACCGTGACGATGCTGGAGAAACTCGAGAAACTCGGCTTCACGGCGGACAACGTGCAGGAC
>DATKJG010000055.1:0-4940 GCA_035543215.1 Phycisphaerales bacterium
TGGGTATTCCACTGAAGACCCGTCACAATGAGGTTGCTCCCGGACAATACGAGTGCGCCCCGATGTTCGAGGAAGCCGACCTGGCCATCGACCACAACTCATTGCTCATGGACGTCATGCAATCGGTTGCGGGCAGGCACAAGTTGAAAGTGCTCTGGCACGAAAAGCCATTCAAGGGCGTGAACGGATCAGGCAAGCACAACAACTGGTCCATCTCCACCGACACCGGCGTCAACCTCCTCGATCCGCAGGATGAGACGCACAGCAACATGCAGTTCCTGGTGTTCCTGTGTGCGATCATGCGAGCCGTCGATCTGCACGCCGACATGCTTCGCGCTTCGATCGCATCGGCGAACAACGATCATCGCCTTGGAGCGAATGAAGCTCCGCCGGCGATCATCTCGATCTTCGTGGGCGAGATGCTCTCGGACATTCTCGATCAACTCGAAAAGGGCGAGACGAAATCGACCAAGAAGGGCGGCACACTCGATCTGGGCGCGCACACACTGCCGCAACTGCCGCGGCACTCGGGCGACCGCAATCGCACGAGTCCGTTCGCGTTCACGGGCAACAAGTTCGAATTCCGCGCTGTGGGCTCAAGCGCTGCCGTGTCGTGGCCCAACACCGTGCTCAACACGATCATCGCCGAATCGCTCGACTGGATGGCGAGCGAGATCGAGAAGCGCTCCACCGGCAAGGGCGGCCTGGAAGAGGCCGTCAAGAGCGTGCTCAAGGACGTGGTCAGCAAGCATCGCCGCATCGTATTTGACGGCGACAACTACTCCGAGGCGTGGCACAAGGAAGCCGACAAGCGCGGCTTGCCGAACATGAAATCCACGTCCGAGGCCCTACCCGTGCTGCGATCGAAGAAGGCGCAGGAACTCTTCGAGACGTTCGGCGTGCTCAGCAAGCGCGAGCTCAACGCCCGCGTCGATGTGCTGGTCGAGACCTACATCAAGACCATGGACATCGAGGCCCGCACGCTCTCGATGCTCATCAAACAGTTCGTGCTGCCAGCGGCGATCCGCTTCCAGACTGAACTGGCCGAAGCGGTGGCTTCCACCAAGGCGGCTGATGAGGATTGCGCCGACACGGGCGAAGAACTGCACAAGTGCATCTCGATGATCAGCGACCTGCGCAAGGCTGCTGGCGACGTTGAAGAGGCTGCCGCGCATCACGAAGCCGACGGCGAGAAGCACGCCAAGTACATCCAGAAGAACCTGGTGCCGGCGATGGCCAAGGCACGGGCCGCGTGCGATGCTCTGGAAGCGGTGATCCCCGACGACGTCTGGCCGCTTCCGTCGTACGCCGAGATGCTGTTCACGCGATAAGTCCTCGCCGCCTGCGGCGCCGCGCGGCTACGAATCAAGGGAGCGCAGCCAGCTCGCTGCGCTCCCTGTTCATTGGGAGGCACTCGCCGATTTCGCCATCCGCTGCTATCCTTTGCGGTTTCCTGCATTGTTCCTGCCTTATAGCCACCTTGCCCCGGACGCGCTTTCCGGAGCCGGAAAGAGATCACACCCCCATGGCCGCCGCCTCTGGAACCGTCGAATCACCTGCTCAGAGTCCCAACGATGTGAAGGTCGAGGACGCCGGGCCGGCCCGCAAGCGCTTGACCATCACCGTGCCCGCAGCGGTCATCGATGAGAAACTGGCCGAGTCGATCGCCACCCTTTCGCATGAAGCAGCCATCCCCGGCTTCCGCAAGGGCAAGGTGCCACAGAAACTCATCGAGCGCAAGTTCGGCTCATCGGTACGCAACGAGACCAAGAATCAACTTATCGCCAGCGCGTATTCGGAGGCCATCGAGGAGCACAAGATCAAGCCCGTGGGCGAACCCGAGCCCGTCGGCGACATGAGCAAGATCGAACTCGAGCAGGGCAAGCCGCTGACCTTCAGTCTCGAAGTCGAAGTCACTCCCGAGTTCGAACTGCCCAAGTTCGACGGCATCGAGATCAAAAAGCCGGTGCTCCCCATCACCGACGACATGGTCGGCGATGAACTCAAGCGCCAGCAATTGATGCATGGGGAGGCGAACAAGGTTGAGGGCGAGCCGCAGGAGAACGACCGCATCATCGGCTACGCGACGGTCACTCGAAATGATGAGGCCGAGCCGTTCTTCCGTCAGGACAACGTCGTGATCGTCATGCCGGGCAAGGAGGACGGGGGCAAGGGCCAGGTGCTCGGACTGCTCATCGAGAACCTTCGCGAGAAACTCAAGGACGCAAAGATCGGCGAGTCAGTGACGATCGAAACCGTCGGTCCCGACGGCCACGAGCGCGAGGACATTCGCGGCGCGAAACTCCGCATGGTCTTCGAGGTTCGCGATCTGCAGCGCATCACGCCGACCGATGCCGCGGGCGTGGCGGCCCGCTACGGCCTGCCCGACGCCGACATGCTCAAGGAGCAGATCAAATTGGCGCTGGAGCATCGGCGCGATGATGAACAAGCCTCGGCGATGCGCGAGCAGGCCGTCACGACTCTGGCAGGAATGGTGGACTTCCCGTTGCCGGAGAAACTCTCGGCTCAGCAGGCGGCGCGGAACCTCGAGCAGTATCGACTGGAACTCCTATACGCCGGCAAGACACCTGAAGAGGTCGAAGATCGCCTCGCCGAGGTTCGGTCCGAGTCGGAGGAGGCGACGCGCGATCGCCTCAAGCACTTCTTCCTGCTGTCGCGTCTCGCTGAGCATTTCAATGTCGAGGTGAGCGAGCAGGAGGTCAACGGCCGTATCGCCGCCATCGCCGCACAGCGCGGTCTGCGTCCTGAGAAACTCCGGGCCGAACTGGCGCAGGCGGGCCGGCTGGGCGAAGTCGCCCGCATGGTTCGCGATCAGAAGGCCGCCGATCGCCTCGTGCAGCAAGTGAAGAAGAGCGAGGTCACTGCCGACGAGTGGAACAAGTTGTTCAGCAAGCAGCAGAAGGATGCCGCTGACAAGCGCGCCGAGAAACGCAAGACGTCAAAGAAGTCTTGAAACCTGGGCGTGAGGTTTGAAGGCTTGAGTGCCGCTATCGTGATCTCGCCGGGGCAAGGCGCGCGCCGCCTCTGTCCTCGCCACCCGCGTTCCGACTGCCATGCTGCCGCTTCTCCTCGCCGCCGCCACCGACAAGAGCAGCCGCCTGTTTGCGGAGACGCTGCCATGGATCCTGGTGCTGCTGGGCGTCATTGTCGTTGGTGGTGTGATCATCTTCATCGCCCGACGCTATGTGCATTCAGGCGATGGTGCAGCCGCGGGCGGCTTCACGCTTCAGGATCTCCGTGAAATGCACAAGGCAGGCGAAATCAGCGATGAGGAGTTCGCGCGGGCCAAGGCGCAGATGATCGGACGTATGGCTGTGGACAACAACGCGAAACCAGACGCCGGGGACGGCGTATCGACCGGTAACGCCCCGCCGACGAACAATTGATCGCGGCGGCACTGGACGTTCACAATCGCGCGGCCACAATGTCTGTTCGCGCCGCCTGCAGCCTGAACGCACCCTTTAGACCCGCAAACCCCTTCCCGATACACTCCCGGCAGTCTAATCCCACTGAAGCCCGGGGACTCGACGACCGGTTCTCGGAACCCGTTCGATCCACGCACCAACGCAGTTCATTGATCGATCGGCTTCGACTTCGAGGCATTCATGAGCAACCCGCAGCCACCCGCACCTGCCAGTTCGACCCCAGGCAGGCCTCACGCGCCCACAAACGCCACCGGGCCGGGACCGGGCGGCCGCGGACCGACGCGACGCGAGGGTTTCGGCGAGCCGGCGCCTGTGCCACACAGTCATGGCGGCGGGCCGGGCGGTGGCGGCGGCGGTACCGGCGGTGGCGGCGGCGGCGATGGCGGCTTCCGCGGACGCAAAGTCACCACCTGCTCGTTCTGCGGCAAGACCTCGCGCGAAGTCGGCCCGATGGTCGAAGGGCCCAACGACATCTACATCTGCTCCAACTGCACAGACCTCTGCCAGAACATCTTCCGGCAGGAACGCCGCCGCGTCACGAGCGCACGGCCGCTGTTCAGCAGCATTCCCACGCCGCGGCAGATCAAGGAGTTCCTCGATCAGTACGTAATCGGCCAGGATCACGCCAAGAAGGCGCTCTCGGTCGCGGTGCACAATCACTACAAGCGCCTGACGCAGATCGAGAACGAGGATGCGCCGGTCGAACTCGACAAGAGCAACGTCCTGCTGATCGGCCCCACGGGCACGGGCAAGACGCTGCTGGCCAAGACCCTCGCCAAGATTCTCAACGTCCCCTTCGCCATCGGCGATGCGACGACACTCACCGAGGCCGGGTACGTCGGTGAGGACGTCGAGAACCTGCTGCTCAAGCTCCTGCAGGCCGCCGACTACGACCTCGAAGCGGCCCAGCGCGGCATCATCTACATCGATGAGATCGACAAGATCGGCAAGACGAGTCACAACGTCTCCATCACGCGCGATGTGAGCGGCGAAGGCGTGCAGCAGTCGCTCTTGAAGATGCTCGAAGGCACCGTGTGCAACGTGCCTCCGCAGGGCGGACGCAAGCATCCCGAGCAGCAGTACATCCAGATGGACACGACCCACATCCTGTTCATCTGTGGCGGGTCGTTCGTCGGCATTGAGGACATCATCCGCAAGCGCCTGGGCAAGAGCCGCATCGGATTCTCCACCGAGCCGATGAGTGATGACACCGCGCGCGAGAAGGCCGCAAAACTGCTGGCGGACGTCACGCCCGAGGACGTGCTGGGCTTCGGCATGATCCCCGAACTCGTCGGCCGCCTCCCGATCCTGTGCCCGCTCATGCCACTGAGCCGCGAGGCGATGATTCAGATCCTCACCGAACCGCGCAACGCGCTGATCAAGCAGTACCAGCACCTGTTCTCACTGGAAAACGTCAAACTCGAATTCACGCAGGACGGCCTGGAGGTTCTCGCCGAGCGCGCCATGAAGCGCGAGACCGGCGCCAGGGCTCTG
>DATKJG010000056.1:0-2492 GCA_035543215.1 Phycisphaerales bacterium
TGGCTGCACGCCGCGAGGCCGAACGCCTTGAGCAGCGCGTCCACCAGCCGCTGACTGACCTCCGTGTTGCCGCCGACGACAGCCGGACAGCGTGATGGATCATCGAGATCGAACGCCGGATCGAGCAGCGAGCCTCGCGGAATGCGCACATCCACCTCGCCCATCAGACCCTCGTTCAGGGGCAGCGATTCGCCGACGAGCAGCCGCAGCACATAGATCACGGCGCTGCGAACGATGGCAGGCGTGGCGTTGAGATTGCCGGGATGTCGCAGAGCCGTGCCGCTGAAATCGATGATGACCGGCCGCCGCGCAGCGTCGATTCGCACCGACAGCGTTGAGCCATCATCGAGGCGCTCGGTTGCCTGCAGATTCTGTCTGGGCAGCCGATCGAAGGCCGTTCCCGCCAGGCGTGAAGCGCGATCGGTGAGGGCGTGCATCTGCCGTGCGACCTCTTCGCGCCCGTGCTGCTTCACGAGCGCCTGCAGCGCTGCCTCGCCGCGCCGATTCGCCGCCACCTGCGCCTGCAGGTCAGCCATGTTGTCAGCGACCGCGCGCGACGGAAACCTCGATTCGCGCAGCCGTCGTTCGATGCTCTGCCACTGCGGCTTGCCTCGTCGCATCACGTGCATCGGCGGAATCACGACTCCCTCCTCCGCCAGCGTCGTCGCGTTCGGCGGCATCGAGCCCGGGCGCGTGCCTCCCACCTCCGCGTGATGCGCGCGGTTGGCGACATAGCCGATCAGCATCGCCTCATCATCGAACACCGGCGTGATGATCGTGATGTCTGGCAGGTGCGAGCCGCCGAACGCCGGGTGATTCGTGATGATCACATCGCCCGGCCGCATGTCGATCGCCTCGCGCACTGCCCGCACGCACACCCCCATCGCGCCCAGGTGCACGGGCAGGTGCGGCGCGTTGGCAATCAGCGTGCCATCGGCGTCCAGCAGCGTGCAGGAGAAGTCGAGCCGTTCCTTCACGTTCGTCGAAATCGCAGTGCGCTGCAGCATCTGGCCCATCTCGGTGGCAATGGCCATGAAGCGATGGCTGAACAGTTCGAGGCGCACGATCTCGGGTTGATCGGAGACGGCCGCCGGCGCGGCGGGCGATGTGCGCGTCGCGACGATCGCATCGGCTTCATCCACGCGAGCGCTCCAGCCATCGTCGATGACGTAACTGCTGCGCCGATCAAGAATGATCGCGGGGCCTTCGATCGGCGCGCCTGCCGGCAACTCCCGGCGCTGGTACACAAGAACCGGCTGCCACCGCCCGCGTGTGTGCAGTTGATGCGATCTCAACTGCAAACCCTTGCGCGGTGCGGTGCCGTCTCCTGCGCCAGGCGCCACGTCACCGACTTCTGTTGCCGCGATGACGCGCAGCGACTCGACCTCGACGGGCTTGCGATCAAGCGGCGGCGCGTGGCCGTAAATCTGCTCATACCGCTGCGCGAACTTCGTGCGGATCAATCCCGCGATGTCATCGCCTTCATCGGCCAGGATGTCGATCTGCACCGTGGAATCCTGTCCGGCGAGGCGCACATCGAAGATGACTCGCCGAACATCGATCGCCCCGCGCTCGATGCCCTCTGCCTGGACGTCTGTCACCGCCTGCCGCGCGACGCTGTGAATCATCTCGACCAGTTGTCCGCCGCATTGATCGATCGTCTGAAGAATCTGCTTGTGCGCGATGCGTTCGATCGACGCGGTCATCAATCCCGCGGCGCTGAGCAGCGAAGCGTCGAGCGGCATGATGATCGTGTTCATGCCCAGCCGGTCGGCCAGCGCACAGGCGTGCTGTCCGCCCGCACCGCCGAACGCCAGCAGCGCGTACTCGCGCACGTCGTATCCGCGCCGCAACGAGACCTGCTCGATCGCCGCCGCCATGCGCTGGTTGGCGATCTCCAGGAAGCCGTTCAGGATCTCCGCAGCGTCTGGCGAATCCTGCGCGTCCTTCTCAATCCGCGCCAGAAGCCGCTGCAGCGCTGCCTCCGCCGCCTCGCGCGAGATCGGAATCTCGAACTGCTCGGCGCTTAGTCGCCCCAGCAGCAGATTGACATCGGTCAGCGTCAACGGCCCGCCCAATCCATAGCATGCCGGCCCGGGTTCGGCCCCGGCGCTGTGCGGCCCGACGACCAGACGCCCATCGATGAAATCGCAGATCGAGCCGCCTCCCGCCGCCACCGTCTCGATGGCCAGCGCGGGCGCGAGCAGTTTCGCATCTCCCACACTGTGCTCGAAGCGGTAGTCGAGTTCGCCATCGCAGCGGCAGACATCGGTGGACGTTCCGCCCATGTCGAAGCCGATGACCTTGGCGCAGCCCGAGGCCCGTCCTGCCGCGGCCGCACCCAACACGCCGCCCGCCGGCCCGCTGAGCAGGCTCTCGCACGCGCGAAAGCGCGGGGAATCATTCAACGAGCCGGCACTGGTCATCACGTGCAGGCGCGAGGAGGCCGCAGCGTTCGATTCGATTCGCATCGCTCGCTGAACATCGCGCAG
>DATKJG010000057.1:0-3456 GCA_035543215.1 Phycisphaerales bacterium
GTCGGCTGGCACTGGGGCTTCGGCTCGGCGGCCGTCGGCATGATCGCCGGCCTCTCCATCTATCTCTGGGGGCGGCAGCGCTATCTCGGCAAGATCGGCGATCCGCCAGCCGGCCGCGGAAGCAGTGCGCCGGTGTTCGCGCTGGCCTCGATCATCCTGGCCGCGGGAGTCGCAGCGCTCTATCACAACGGCGTGCTTGGACAGATCGACCGAACGATCAACGGCCTGTTCGCGAGTCGCTGGTTCGTTGTCGCGTTCGTCGCCGCCATTCTCGGTCTCGTCTCATGGTTCGTCTCCATCCAGCAGCGCGGCGAAAAGGGTCCCGTGGTCGCCATCTTCGTCTTCATCCTGTTCAACGTGTTCTTCTGGCTGGCCTTCGAACAGGCGGCGACGAGCCTGAACCTGTTCGCCGACGAGAAAACCGACCGTCACATCTTCGGGTGGGAAATGCCGACCAGTTGGTTCCAGTCGGTCAACCCGCTCCTGATCATTCTGCTGGCGCCGGTGTTTGGAGTGATCTGGTCGAGACTCGGCCGCCGCGGCCTCAATCCGCCGCAATCAATCAAGATCAGCATGGGACTGGCGCTGCTTGGCGCCGGCTACCTGTTCATGGTCGTCGCCGACCTGCGTGCTGCCGACGCAGCCAAGGTCAGCATGTTCTGGCTCACCGCCACGTACTTCATGCACACGCTGGGCGAATTGTGCCTTTCGCCGACCGGTCTGTCCTATGTGACCAAGACCGCGCCTCTGCGCTTCATGTCGCTGCTCATGGGCGTGTGGTTCCTCTCGAGTTTCGTGGCCGGCATCGCGGGCGGCAAGATCGCCGGACTGGTCGAGGACATTGAGAAGGGAACGATCCACATGCCGTGGCATCTCGGCGGCCAGGCCGACTTCTACATGCTCTTCGTCGTTTCCTCGTTCGCCGGGGCGATCGTGATCCTGTTGCTATCGCCGATCATGAGGCGCATCGCACCAGAGAAGGCGTAGGCGCGAACGCGATCCCCATGCAAAGCCCACAGATTGCCATCCGTGGGCTTTGTGTTACTTGATGAACAGCGCTTCATGTCCCGGCCCCAGCGGCAGCCCCAGCGCCACCCACGCCAGGAGCAGCGCGGTCCATGTCACCAGAAAGACCAGCGAGTACGGCAGCAGCAGCGCGATCAGCGAACCCAAACCGGCTTTGGGCATGAACCGCTGCATGAATACGAGCATCACGACGACGTAGGGGTTCATCGGCGCGATCGGATTGACGCACGAATCGCCCACGCGGTACGCCGCCTGCGTGAGTTCGGGGCTGATGCCTACCGCCATGAACATGGGCACGAAGACCGGCGCCATGAAGGCCCACTTCGCCGACGCCGAGCCGATGAACAGGTCGAGAAACGCGGAGATGACGATGATGCCGGCGAGCATCACCCAGACCGGCGCGTTCAACTCCTGAAGAAACTCCGCGCCTTCGAGCGCCAGCAGGAATCCCAGATTGGATTCGCGGAACCATTCGACGAACTGCGCGGCGAAGAACGCCAGTACCACGTACATGCCCATGGCTGACATCGCATCGGCCATCATCTTTGCGACGTCGCGATCGTTTCGGATAACGCGCGTCGCCAAGCCGTAGGCGATTCCCGGCAACAAGAACACGACAAACAGCAGCGGCACGATGACATCGGGCCAGATCAGCGCCTGCTTGCCTGATGGCGGCTTGGCGTAGCTGCCGTGCAGCGGCGCGCCGGGAATCAGGATAAGGGCCGCGACGCCCGCGCCGGTGATCAGGGCGGCAATCATCGCCCAGAACAGGCCTCGCTTCTCACTTGCGGTCAGGCGATCATCGCCGCTGTTACCCTCGCCCGCTGCGAGTCCCGGCAGATTTGCGCTGGCGATCTGCTCAGCGATGTCTGCTTTCGAGAATCGCGGCTCGACGATCCAATGCGTGATGCCCCAGCCGACGAACGTGATCACGAATGTCGACGCGATCATGAAGT
This sequence comes from Phycisphaerales bacterium, assembly GCA_035543215.1. Lineage (GTDB taxonomy): Bacteria > Planctomycetota > Phycisphaerae > Phycisphaerales > SM1A02 > DATKJG01. The sequence goes on from DATKJG010000057.1 coordinate 1,983, forward strand.
AGTAGTTGCAGTCGGCCCGCACGTGGCGTTCGCTGTCGAGCAGCCTCGCCCCGGTTTCAGTCAGGCCCTGAAGCAGCGGATCGAGTCCGGTGAGCAGGATGTTCGCGCTGAAACCGCCCCCCACTCCCGCAATGACGGCAGCAAGTCCGACCAGCGGCGAACGACCCGCCTTGGCGAAGACCAGCGCCGCCAGCGGCGGCAGGACGACGTACCCCGCGTCGGTGGCGATGCTGCTGTTGACGCCAACGAAGATCACCGCGGGCGTGAGCAGGCTGCGGGGCGTGATCTGCACCATGCCCTTGAGGCACGCGGCGATCAGGCCCGACTTCTCCGCGACGCCGATGCCAAGCATCGCCGTGAGCACGATTCCCAGCGGGGCAAAGCCCGTGAAGTTGCGGACCATGTTGAGCCAGATCCACTGCACGCCTTCGCGCGTGAGCAGGCTCTTGGCGGCGACCGTCTCGTGCGTGGCGGGGTGCTCGCGTGACCAGCCGCCGGCCGCCGCGATGGACGACGCCAGCAGCACCAGCAGCGCGCCGATGACGAACAGCGTCACCGGATCCGGCAGTTTGTTGCCGATGCGCTCGACAGCGTCGAGGAAGCGGAAGCCGGTTTTCTGGTGCGCGCCGCTCATGTCATCGCTTCACGAAGGTGCCTCGCTCCGGATCCTTCTCCACGCCCGGGAACGCCAGCACCTGGTTGTGCATCGCTACGTACACGCCCGGCGGCATGATCTGCACCGCCAGAAGCGCCTCAGTCAGGTTCTGCAGCGCATCCGTCGTGCGCATGACGTACGGCCGCATCGCGCCGGTCAGCACCACTGCAGCACGCAGCGGCTTGACCTTCTCCACGATGCGATGGCCGGTCATCGCCAGGCGATCGGTACCATGCACAATCACCGCGCCGTCGTGATCCTGCAACAACTTGCCCACCGTGGACGCGATCAGGTTGTGGTCCGCGTCGGACATCTCGAGACTGTCTTTGTTCATGAGGGCGACGCGATCGATGGTCACGCCTTGCAGTTGCAGCGACGCGAGCATGACATCCAGCACGCTCACGCGATTGGCCAGCGCGCCGGACAGTTCGTCATAGGTCTTTTCGATCGTTCCGCCGGTGGAGACAAGGGCGATGCGCCTGGCCATGGTCGCGGCAGTGTAACGAGGATGGCGCGACGATCACTTCTGCGCGAGGATGCGCAGGCCGATGTTGATGCGCTTGGGCTCGAGGCAGATCTGGTCGTTGCACGCCTGATAGGTGAGTTGGATACGCGGCTGGCCGCTGAAGGCGCCGATCTGTTCCAGCGTGACCGGAATCACGACCTTGCCACCGTACACCTGCACAGTGGCGTTCGTGCCGCCACCCTTGAACGATTCGCCGGGCGGATACTGCGGCGTCATCTTCAGCCCCTGGCAGCCGGTGAGTTCGATCTTAAGCGGGATCACGAACTCATCTCCCGGCGCGTTGGTGTTGATGT
>DATKJG010000058.1:0-2236 GCA_035543215.1 Phycisphaerales bacterium
GCAGATCACCGGCACGCCGAGTTCCCGCGCCATCGCCTTCACTCCGCGGCTGATGTCGCTGACCTCCACCTGGCGCGACTCGGCGCGCTTGCCGCTCGAGAGCAGTTGCAGGTAGTCGATGAAGATCGCCTGCACGCCGTGCGAGGAGACCATGCGCCGCGCCTTGGTGCGCATCTGCAGCAGCGTCAGGCCGGGCGTGTCATCGACATAGATGGGCGATTCCTGGAGGTCGCCGCACGCCACGCACAGGGCGCGGAATTCGTGATCGTTGAGCATGCCGCGGCGGAACTTCTGGCTTTCGATGCCCGCTCGCGCGCACAGAAGTCGCTGCACGAGTTGCTGCTTGGACATTTCCAGGCTGAAGAAGCCGACGCGAACGCCGCGCATCGCCATGTTCTCAGCGATGTTGAGAGCGAGGGCCGTCTTTCCCATCGACGGCCGGGCCGCAATGATCAGCATCTCCGCCTTCTGGAAACCGGTGGTGATCTCATCCAGCTCGTGGAATCCCGACGGCAGGCCGGTGAGCTGGCCCTTTTCCAGCGCCTCGTAGCGCTTGACCTCGTCGTTGACCAGGCTCGCCAGCGATTCAACCTTGCCCTGCTCGTGCTGATTGGCGAGGTTGAAGAGCTTGGCTTCGGCGTTGGAGAGAATCGACTGCGCATCATCCGCCGAACTGTGCGCGTCGTAGAGGATCTCGCCCGCGGCTGCGATCAGTTGCCGGATCATCGCCTTCTCGCGCACCAGCCGCGCGAAGTGCACCGCGCTGGCCGCCGAGGGCACGGCCATGGCCAGTTGCGAGAGGTAGTCCACGCCCCCGATCGCCTCCAGCAGGTTGCGATCGACCAAGTGTTGATTGAGCTGAACGATGTCGACGGTGGCGTGCCGGTCGTACAGGCCCACCATTGCGTCATAGATGACGCCGTGCGCGGGCTTGAAGAATTCCTCGCCGCGGCGCAGCAGGAGGATGACATCGCCGAGCACCCCGGGGTCGATGAGGATCGAGCCCAGCAACGCCATCTCGGCTTCGATCGCGTGCGGCGGCAGCGACTCGAACAGCCGCGCCAGCAATCTGGGATCGCGCGGCGAAGACGAGTCGCGCCGAGAAGCCGAGCCCGAGGACTGCGTGCCCGCAGCAGGGGAGACGCCGGCCGTGGCGCTGGTGGAGGACGTGGAAGCCTGATCGCTCATCCGTGAGCTTGCGAGTATCGCCGTCAGTCGAAAGCGCGGCGCGCAGAAGTCAGTTCATCCACATCGGATGAACAGTGCGCCGAGTGCGTCAGTCGATGAAGGAAGTGTACCTCACGCCAGGCGCAGCGGATCATCAAAACGTGCGGATGACTGGCGACACTGAAGCGATCTTGCACCAGTTGCGCGCAGACGACAGCGCCTGCACCCCGTCCGTCACTCAATCATGTCAGATTGGCTTTACTCGTCGTCGTCGTCTTCGCCATCCATGACTGCGAACGTGGAAGCAAGGGTCTCGGAAGTGATCTTGCCTTCCAAGGCATCCTTCATCAGGCGGCCGATCTTGAACTTCACGGTCTTCTTGGCCGGGACCGGGACGCGTTCAAGGGTCTTGGGATTCTGGGCCATGCGCGGAGCCCGTTCGCGGATTTCGAAGACTCCAAAGTCGCGAAACTCCAGGCGGTTACCCGCGCTCAGTTCTCCGATGACGTTCTCGAGAAAGCACTGCACGGTCCGCTTGACGATCGTGCGCTTCTGGTTCGTCTGGTCGGCGATGCGATCAATGAGATCTTTCTTCGTGGTCGTGGACATAACGAGCCATACCCCCCTTTCAGGAGGACAAGGAGGCTCGAACCACGGCTGAGCGGCCGAAGTTCCCTGCGGTCAGATAACCCTGCATTGCTGCTGACAGAGGCATCTATCGGTCAGGGCAAATCCTGGCCATGATCGATCAACCACCAGTATGGAGGCTGGGAGCGGCCTCGTCAAGGGCAAGTCCGATAGGGACAAGGATTTACGTCAATGGGCCGCGTTCGGACGGCCCTGATAGATGCCCGAATTCAGGCCGTCAGCGGGGGTGGCTGGCGTGCGACATCCCGCGGTTTCTGCCTGCTCGCCCCCAGTGCCCTCGATGACACAAGTCAATCTCCCAGTGCTTGGTAGAGCATGATCTGGTGACCATCAGGATCGAGCAGCGTGGCGAGTTTGACCAGGCCCGCATGCTCGACGGTCGCACCGGTGAACGTGATGCCTTTGGATTCGAGGTGCTTGC
>DATKJG010000059.1:0-4655 GCA_035543215.1 Phycisphaerales bacterium
TCGTCGAACACTCCCTTGCCCCGCCGCGCGAGCTCGTCGAAGGGATGCGGACTCGGCGCGGGCTCCAGCGAGTCGACGTAGAGCCCGAGCGCGTACATCGCCGCGTCGGACGGCCGCACCATCCCCTTGCGCGCGTTCTCCGGCAGCACCCGGTGCGGTCCGAACTCCGTCTCGAACGCATACTCGACCAGGATCCCGTAGCGCGCGATGTCCTCGGGACCACGGTTCGCGTGCGTGCCCGTCGCGTCGAGGTACCGGCGATCGCGGACGCCGCGCAGATCGGCCATGCGCGTCTTGTACAACGGGCTGCCGTTGAAGCGGGCAAACATCGTGCCGGGCGGCTCGCCGGTTTCCTGTGAGAGGAACGCCGCACGCTCCTGGTCCGGCATGGTTTTGAATCGCTGATGTGGATCATCGGCACGCCAGGGCACGCCGAATTGAGCATAGAACTTCTCGCCGCCGGGCATGGAGGGCAGTGTGGGGATGATCTGATCGAGCATGAGGCTGACCGCCGGCGCTTCGGAAACATCGAAGTTGCACGGCGCGCCGACCAGCAAATGGCCGTCGGACATCAGCCGCGAGTGGCAGCCGTAGCAACTGCTCACCGAAAGCAGCAGGCGGCTGTCGCGGTCGACCACCCAGCGGTAGTCGATCAGGATGCCGTCGGCGGTCATCGAGTCGTGGTCGGCGTCCCGGTACTTGTCAATGGCCTTGGCATTGGTGAAGTGCGCGATCACCGACGGGTCGTCGCTGCGCGCGCTCGGCGTCTCCAGTGACTCGAACACGATGCGCCCCGCCTCAATCCAGTCGCCCATGGTCTTGAGTTTTTCCGGTTCGATCAGTGGCTGCGGCCCGCGCTTGATCAGCCCCTCGCGATAGCCCGGTGGCTCGTGGTCGGGGTGATACACCGGATACGAGCGAAGATTGTCAATCGGGATGGCGTAGAACTGCTCCTCGCTCATCATCGTCGGCGGCACGCCCAGGCCCGCCAGGGGAGTCGCCCAGCCTTCGAGTTCCTTCGCTGACCACAGCCTTGGCACAACGATCGGCGGCTCCGTCGCGTGCGCTGCAGGTACCTGCCCAGCCTGCGCTGATTTCGAATGATGCACGAACAGACCCGCAGCCAACGCGCCGCAACTCCCCAGGAGCCCAGTCAGGCAGATGACATGCGCACGGTGAGGCATCGAGTCGCTCCTGGCCGCTTCGAGGACAGAATACCATCGCCCTCAGAACAGCACCTTCGCGAGCAACATGCCGATGGCGATCGCGGCGATCGTCGAAACCAGTCCCGGCAACATGAAACTATGGTTGATGACGAAGCGGCCGACGCGCGTGGTGCCCGTCTGGTCGAACGCGACCGCCGCCACGATCGTGCCGTAGGTGGGCAGGAAGAAGTAGCCGTTGACCGCGGGGAAGAACGCGATCAGCGTCGTCGCCGGGATGGCCAGCGCGATGCCCAGCGGCATGAGCGCCGCCACTGTGGACGCCTGGCTGAACAGCACCACGCTCAGCGCGAACAGGCCGATGGCAAACACCCACGGATGCGCGCGAATGGTGTCCGACAGCGCGCCGACAATCTGTTCCTTGTTGCCATCGAAGAAGCAGTTGCCCATCCAGCCAAGGCCGACGATGGAAACAACCGCCACCACGCCTGCGGTTGCGACCGGCGTCGCGACAGCCTTGCCAGGGCTCGCGCCGCAGAACAGCATCATCAACCCCGCGGCGCAGTACATCACGATCTGGATGATCGTGGACATCGGCACGCTGACATCGCGCATCACGGCCGGCCGATCCGAGAGTTTTTGGAGCGTTTCCGCGATCTGCGTGTGCGGCATCGACTCTTCGCGCTGTTCTTCGCTGAGGAGTTTCTCGACCGCCTTGTCGATTTCCTTCACGGTCACGGTGGCCGGGGGCGCGGCGACCTCGGAGTACTTCGGACGAAGGGACTCGATCATGCCGAAGGCGACGATCGTCAAGGCTGCAGCAAGGAAGATCGCGACGGAGAACGTTGCGCGCCGGCGCGCCTCCGGCGCCAGTTTCGGCAGAGCCCTGGGTTCATCAACCAGCCCTTTGGCCAATCGGGCCTGATACTCCGGATCGTCGGCGAGGTTCTTGCCGACGAAGCACATGACCAGCGCGCCAATCATGCAGCCCAGAAACGTGCTGGGAATGCAGATCGCGAGTATGTGCCAGAGTTCGACCTTCTTGCCGGCGATCTCGAGGCCGGCGGCGCTGAGGATCGCGAGCAGTCCTGCCGTGGCAGCCGAGAGCGGGCTGGCCGTGATGGCCTGCTGGGACGCAATGACGCTGATCGACATCGGCCGCTCGGGCCGGATGCCCGCCTTGCGCGCGACCTCGGCGATGACCGGCAGGATTGCATACGCCACGTGCCCGGTGCCGGAGCAGAACGTGAAGATGTAGGCAACAGTCGGGCCGACGAAGGTGATCCACTTCGGATTGGCCCGCAACGCCCGTTCGGCCACGCCCACGAGCACATCCATCCCGCCCGCGGCCTGCATGGTGGCGGCGGCGGTGACGACTGCGACGACAATCGCCAGCACCGTGCCTGGCGGCGAGGACGGCGGCAGGCCGAATCCGAACACCAGCACCGCCAGCCCGAGCGCCGCCATCGTGCCCAAAGCCGCGCCGCCGATGCGCGCTCCGACGAAGATCGCCGCGATCACAACCAGCAGTTCGAGCCAGATCATGGACGTTCTCCGTCAGCGGCATCAGCCGTGCGGCGCGGTCAGCGCCACCGGATCAAGCACCTTGCGAACCTGCGCATCAGTCAGCAGTTTCTTCTCGCGCACAAGCTCCACCACGCCCTTGCCGGTGCGCTGGGCCTCGGCGGCGATCTCGGTGGCGCGTTCGTAGCCGATGATTGGATTGAGCGCGGTGACGATGCCGATCGAGCGCTCGACGAATCCGCGACACACCTTCTCGTTGGCGGTAATGCCCTCAATGCAGAATTCGCGCAGCGTCCGCGCCGCGTTGAATATCAGCGTCTGCGATTCGAAGATGCACTGCGCGATGACCGGCTCCATCACGTTCAACTGGAGTTGGCCGGCTTCGGCGGCGAGCGTCACGGTCAGGTCGTTGCCGATCGCCTTGAAACAGACCTGGTTGACGACTTCGGGAATCACCGGATTGACCTTGCCGGGCATGATGGATGAGCCGGGCTGCATCGCGGGCAGGTTGATCTCGGCCAGGCCGGCGCGCGGGCCCGACGCCAGCAGCCGCAAGTCGTTGCAGATCTTGGAGAGTTTGATGGCCACGCTCTTGAGCACCGACGAGTAGTACACGAACGCCTGCGTGTCCTGCGTCGCTTCGATGAGGTTGTCGGCAAGGACAATCGGCTTGCGCGTGATTCGCGCCAGGTGCTGGGCGCAGCGTTTCGCGTAACCGCGCGGCGCGTTGAGGCCTGTACCGATCGCCGTGCCGCCCATGTTGATCTCGCACAGCACGTTCGCGACGCGCTCCAATCCGCGCACCTCGTCCATGAGCGACGCGGCGAACGCCTCGAACTCCTGGCCGAGCGTCATGGGCACCGCATCCTGCAATTGCGTGCGACCCATCTTCAGCACGCGCTTGAACTGCCTGCCCTTGCGTTCGAACGACTTGATCAAGCTGCGAAGTTCCGCGACCAGCCGATCGTTGGACAGCAGCATCGCCACGTGCAAAGCCGTGGGATAGGCATCGTTGGTCGACTGCGCGAGGTTGACGTGATCGTGCGGATCGCAGTGCTCGTAGTCGCCGAGCGGCCGGCCCATGATTTCCAGCGCGACATTGGCGATCACTTCGTTGGCGTTCATGTTGGTCGAGGTGCCCGCCCCGCCCTGGAACATGTCCACGGGAAACTGATCGTGCCACTTGCCATCAATCAACTGCTTGCACGCAGCGTCGATGGCGCGCTGGATCTTTTGCGGCATCGCGCCGACGTCGGCGTTCGCGCGCGCGGCTGCCTGTTTCACCATCGCCAGCCCGCGTACGAAATCGGGATAGTGGCTCACCGGCACGCCGGAGATATGGAAGTTCTCCAGCCCGCGCTGCGTCTGGATGCCATAGCGGGCATCGCCGGGCACGCGCTTGGACCCGAGCAGGTCATGTTCGGTGCGAGAAGGCTTGGGTGCACGTCGCTTGGCCATGATTTCTGTTGCGATGTTCGCTGTCAGAAACTCACGCGGAATCGGGCCGAGAGCACTCCCAGCGCATCCACATCCGGCGCGTTGCTGGGATCAAGGATCAGTTGCGCCCCGAAGGTCAGTTGTGTGCGACCGGTCAGTTGCATGCGATGAAACACTTCCAGCACCTTCTCATCGCGAAGGTCGGCCTCCGGGTCCGCCCAGCCCACGGCCAGGCCGGTGAGATCGCTGTCGCTGCCGAAGAGCCCCTGGTAGGCGCCACCAACCTGCACCGCCTGCCTGATGCCCGTCACGTCGCCGTCGGAGAAGCCGTATCGCGCAAACAGCGACAGGTGCTCGCCGACCTTCTGATCGCCGATGATCGTGAATCCGCCATCGGATGGCGCATCGATCAGCGAGCGGCTGTCCATGTGCCAGAAGGCGATGCGATATCGCCCCTCTCCCATATTGTTGATGTCGGGCGTCACGCCCACCTCGACGAACTTGAACAGCCGCCACTCATCGACAAGCGTG
>DATKJG010000060.1:0-2350 GCA_035543215.1 Phycisphaerales bacterium
GGCGACGATCTTGAGCTTGTTGGACCGCTGCATCGCGTCGGCCAGTACGTCCGACCACCATCCCATGCCGATGCAGGCGACGCGCAGCGGTTCAACCATGCCAGTCATTTCCAAGTCTCATTTCCACGTCGCGCCGATCGACTCGACGGCGGCTTGCGCGATCTTCAGGTCGGTTTCCCAATCGCCGCCGCTGACCCCGACGCCGCCGACACATTCGCCGTTCGCCAGGATCGGCACGCCGCCCTCCATGGCGGTCCAGCGCTCGGGACCGGCGGCGAGCGCGAGCCCCAGCGCGTGGGTTACATCGAGATCCTGGCCGACCGCGCCCTTGGCCGTAGTGGCGCGCTTGTTGGAAGCGGCGCACACCGCCTTGGTCGTGCAGGAGTGCAGCGTATGGAAGCGGCCGCCGTCCATCCGCTCCAGCACCACCACATGGCCGCCCGCATCGACGATGCAGCAGGAGATCGCGATCTTGGCCTCGCGGGCCTTGTCGATGGCGGTCGCCATCATCTTGCGGGCGCCGTCATGGGTCAGGCGCTTTGCATCGGCGATGTACATGAGGTCTCCCCGGTCAGGGGGAATTGTGGGCCATGCAGCCACCACCATCAAGGGCGCAGCACGCGGCCGATGATGCCTCGGTCATGCGAGAAACGGCGATAATGCTGGGCTGCGAAGCCATGGCAGCGCCGGATCGGCACGGCCCCTTGCGCGCACTTTTCCTAAAATTATCGCTTCTTTGATTCAGGATGATGGAACAAGTTTTCGCAACTTGCGGCTAAGGTACTCGCGCACTTGATCCACCTCATTGCGGTGTTGTCCTCATGTCCTACTTCGATCGTTCCACCGAAGCACTGACGTCGGCAGAAAATACCTCGTTAATCGACGAACTGATCAGCACGATCGAGACAGGCAACGTCAACGAACATCTGCGGATCGTGCAACGCGTGACCGATCTGTTCATGGCCGGATCGCGGCGCTATTCCGGCCCGCAGATCGAACTGTTTGACGCGGTGCTGCAACAGCTCTCGGCAGATATCGAGGTCAAGGCGCGCGCAAAGCTCGCGCACCGGCTGGCTGGCATTGACAACGCTCCCCCCAACGTCATCCGCTTGCTCGCCTTCAGCGACGAGATCGAGGTGGCGGGACCGGTGCTGACCCATTCGATGCAATTGAGGGATGTCGACCTGGTCGAGAATGCCACCACCAAGAGCCAAGATCATCTGTTTGCCATTGCTCAACGCCTGAAGCTGAGTGAGGCTGTAACCGATGCCCTCGTTGAGCGCGGCAACAGCCGCGTTGTCAACAAGGTTGCCAGGAACCGGGGCGCGCGCCTTTCGCTCGCTGGTTACGGCAGGCTTACGGTCCGTGCGCGTCACGATCGCAAGCTCATGGTGTCGCTCGCACGACGCAGCGACATGCCCCGCCAGTGTTTTCTCAAGCTGCTCGAAAACGCTTCCGCTTCCGTACGCGCAAAGCTTGAAGCAATCAATCCGCAAGCGGCCGCCGCGATCCGCGGCACGATCGACGAGGTCGCCATCGCGATGCAGCGTGAAGTCCGCGACGCGTCGCGAGAACACGCGGTCGCTGCGCGCGATGCCAGTCATCGTTTCAGTTGTGGCCCCGTCACGGAAGCCAATGTCCACGCACCGGCACATGCGCAGGAGTTCGAGAAGACTGTGATTGCGCTGGCCAAACTGGGCCGTTTTCCGATCGATCTGGTCGAGCGAGCCCTGCTCGACGAGGGCAGCGAAATCGTCCTGCTTCTCGCCAAGGCCGCGGGTTGCTCCTGGGTTACCGCCAGGGAACTGCTGCAGATGTACACGGCCAAGCGCAGCCTGACGCCGGACGATCTCGCCCAGGCATTCGAGCGATACAAGAAGCTGACGCAGGAAACGGCGCGGAGCATCGTCCAATTCCACGAGCGGCGGATGAAGCAGCGTAGCGAGGCAACTGCGCCAGGTGCGGCAAGGCAGGCTTTGGCCGGGGAGGTTTCCGCGCCCCCGGCAACCCCTCGCCCGGCGGGTGTCGCGGCGTAGTTGCGATCTGGTCGATCAGGTTATGATTCGCGGTCGAGTGTCGCTGCGACGGCGCGAGCTTCCACGACCAACGCGGCGGTGTTCGGCATCATCGGCTCACGCGCCGGGACCACGAGGCCGATGGTCTGCACCGCCTCCGGCTCGGTGATCGGAATGGCGTGGAGCGTGTCGGTGAGGCCAAGGGTCTCGGCGAGCTTGGCTGGCATGACGCTGGCCCAGCGTCCGGTCCTCACGTGCGAGAACAGCAGAATCATCGAATCCGATTCCAAGGTCGGACGGGACTCGCCGCCCGCGGTTCGCAGCAGCCGGTCGAT
>DATKJG010000061.1:0-11163 GCA_035543215.1 Phycisphaerales bacterium
GAAGCCATGAGCAGGGCGCAGACCAGTGGGCGCGACATTGAACATCCTCCGTTGGTTGCCGGCGGCATACCAAGCGAGTGTAACGCGCCGTCACGAAGGCTGCGGACTCAGCGATGACCGGAGTGGCCGCGAACCGCATTCCGCGAGGCATCGGATTGTCCGAGTTTGCCACTCTTGGGCGCGTTGCGGGCATCGAACGCGGCGTGCGATCCGGTCGGATTCCAACCGCTGCCGGATGTGGCGCCGAGTCCGCCGCCGCCCGTGCCGCCGCCGAACGATCCACCCCCCAGAGTGAATCCCGGCACGACACCGGCGCGCGGACCACTCACGAGCACCACCGGCTTGGCCGGCTTGGCGCCAGCCTCGGGCGCGTCTGCGTGTTTGCGTTGCTGATGTGGACTGACCGGCCGCTGCTGAGTCACCTCCGCCTTCGATGAATGTTTGGTCTTTGTGGCGCTGCGCGCTGTCGCCTTCGCCGTCGCACCGGCCGACCTGACCCCCTTGCCCGCTGGCTTGTCAGGCTGTTTCGACGCTGTTCCTGATTTGGAGGCTCCAGGCTTGGCCGACGACGAGGTCGACTTGGCGGACGATGATGAAGATGGCTTGCTGGATTTGCCCGGCATGGCGGTTGACTCCTGTCACTGAGGAATCGTCGTCGCACAACGATTCCCGCGCCAATTGTATATCGATCGCCCTGCGCGCAGCCCCAGCGTCTGGCGCGCCATGTCTTCATCGCGGATTCCGCGACTATGGCCTACTGCACGCTGATCGTCAGCGTGCCTGTTCCCTGCTGCGAACTCCAGCCTCCGAGGCGAATGAGCACCGGAGTGCCGGCCGTCACGGGGAAGCTGATCTGGGCTCGGTTGCTGTTGCAGAAATCATCGTTGCAGGCGATTTGAGTCAGCGCGGCACACGTGCCGGAATAGGCCAGCAGGTAGCTGTCAAACGTCGACGCGGCGCAGGTATGGACTGTCGCCGTGCCTGACGCCGGTGGTGTGAAGCGAATCCACACGTCGCTGCCGAAGCTCGCGGTGCACGTGACGGGTGTCGGACCGCTGTTGGTGGTGCCCGTGGTGTCGAATTGGAACGCCCCGGTCGTCGAAATCAACGCGGGATTGGCGCACAAGTCGTTGTTGATGACCGGTGGCGGCATCGGGCAGGGTCCCCAGTTCGATATCACCTGGAGCAGGTCGTTGACATCGACCGTGCCATCGCCATTGAGGTCCGCGCGCCCGCCCGTGCTGCTGCCCCAGGCGCTGACAACGCCCAGAAGATCATTGACATCGACGGTCGCGTTGCAGGTGACGTCGCCCTGGCAGGGCTCGACGTTGAAGGTCCGCTGCCATGAATCGCCGCCCGTGCCGTTGGCATTGCCGTCGAAATCCGTGCCGAAGGGATTCTCGAGGATCGCCCCGTTGGCCGTGATGCGATAGCGACCGCACGCTGGAGGCGTCCCGCCGATCGTGAATTCGATTTCGTTCGTGCCAATGCGGTACGTTGTCCAAGTAAGCGGAATCGTCGCATCGTCCCCCGTTCCAAACGCGCCGTCGGTCCCTGCCGCGAGCATGGAGAACGCAGCGGGATTGTTCACCGATGCTGGTGACATGACCTGGTTGAACCGCAGCCGGAAGGCGGTCAGACTGGAGACCGAGCCGCCTTCCGCCGGGACGCCCGGCGTTGTCAGCATCTTGGGTGCAGGAAGCGTCGCCGTCACGCCTTGGAAGGAATTCACGCGGCCGCCGCCGAGCAGGTTTACGAGGGTGGGATTCTGGGCGTCGATGTTGTCGGCGGTCGCGACCAGCTGGGCAGCCACCTGGTCGCGCGTCCACGTCGGATGGGCCGCCCAGATCAGCGCCGCGGTGCCGGCGGCATTGGGTGTCGACATGCTGGTGCCCGAGTTGAGGCCATAGGTGCTGCCGGGAAGCGTGGAAAGGATGTTTGACCCGGGCGCAGCAATGTCGATGCCCGTGCCGTAGTTGCTGAAACTGCTCTTGACATCATTGTTGTCGGTGCTGGCCACCAGCAGCGTCTGGTGAAAGGCCTGCCGCGGCGGGTTCAACTGGTTGTTGTTGCCCGCGGAATTGAGGTGAAGCACGCCGTTGTCGTACAGATATTGGAAAGCCGTGGTGACTGTGGCGTTGCCGACCCAGCCGTCGAAGTTGTAGCTAGTGCTGATGATCTTCGCCCCGTTGTTGGTGGCGTAGTTGAACGCAGAAGCGACTGTCGTGGCCGTCCAACCCGCAGCGCCCGAATAGAACCGAATCGGCATGAGGCTGGTCGCGCCAGCAGTGCCGGCCACGCCGACCCTGTTGTTGGTGCGAGCGCCGACGATGCCAGAAGTGTGCGTCCCGTGCGAGTCGCCTCCGGTGTGAGCCGGGGTATTGTCGTTGCTGATGAAGTCCCACCCGTTGATGTCATCCACGAAGCCGTTGCCATCATCATCAATGGCGTTGGCTGCGATCTCGTCGCTGTTGATCCAGAAGTTGGGCGTCAGATCGGGGTGGGTCATGTCGATGCCATCGTCGGTCATCGCCACGATCACGCTCGCCGATCCCATCGTCGTATCCCACGCCAGGTTATTCTGCATCTTGGTATGGTGGTACTGCTGGCCGTACTGCGGATCGTTTGGAACCAATTCGCGCGGGTCGCCGATCAACATGACATTGGGCTCGGCCCACTTCACTCCCGGCGTCGCCTGCAGCGCTCGGATGAGCGCGGCCGTGTCCGCCTTCGCTCCCACCGACAGGAGCGCCATGTTCGTGTAATGATCGTTGCCCGGCTCCTGCCAGCGGAGAATCATCTTCGCCGATTGCGCTGACGCGCCGTCAATGCCGGCCACGTTCCACCCATTCACCACGGCAGCGAGATCGACGGCTTGGGGCGAGGCGAAGCACACAACGATTTCGCCGGGCACCTCAGCGCGCTGAAGGCCATCATTCTTTTGGGCATGGGCCTGAATCGCGCACGTACAGATCGCGGCGACCACCACAGTGAGGGTCCTGAGCATCCTGATTCTCCGAGGGTATGAAACGCGGGGGGCAACTACCAACATGATCGTAAAGGCTTGGCTGTGCCGTAACAAGCATGATGCCCCGTAGACCTCTGCTACCGCACAACCTGCAGCCATTATGCCGGGGCTCCGTCTTCCCTGCGCCGGGTATCGCCAATCCACCTCTCTTCCACCGATTGCCAAAATGAACGAGGCCGCCTCGTTCGAGGCGGCCTCGCTGCGTGCATTGCAAAGGGCGACCGGACCAGATTACTTGACAGTGACCTTCGCGCCGGCCTCTTCCAGCTTGGTCTTGAGGGCGTTGGCGTCGGCCTGGCTGATCTTCTCCTTGACGGCCTTGGGCGCGCCGTCGACCAGGTCCTTGGCTTCCTTAAGGCCCAGGCCGGTGGCTTCGCGAACGGCCTTGATGGTCTGGATCTTGTTGGCGCCCGCGTTCTCGAGAATGACGTCGAACTCGGTCTTCTCCTCGACTTCGGCAGCCGCGCCGCCGCCACCGCCGCCTGCGGCCATCATCACCGCCCCGCCGGCAGCCGGCTCAATGCCGTACTTCTCTTTCATGTAGTCAGCGAGGTCGACCGCCTCCTTGAGGGTCAGGCCGGCGATCTTGTCGCCGATGTCGGTGATCTTCGCTTCAAAGGTCTTGGTTGCTGCATCGGACATGACTTCGTACTCCAATCATTCGTTCGAGAACATCTCACCCAAGAGGAGCCGCACGCGCGGCTTTTAACCCGGAGGCCAGTCGGGGGAGTAGATTCTTCTTTCAGGACCCCTTCGCGATCGTCTCGCCCTTCTCCATGCGAGTCTGAATCTCTTTGACGATGCCGAGGATCTTCGAGCCCGGCGACACCACGCATCCAACGACCTTGCGGGCCGGCGACAGCACGAGCGTCACCACCTTCGCCTGGGCTTCCTCCCTGGTCGGGAACTCGCTGAGGCGTTTGACGCCCGCGGCGCCAGCGAAGTACTGGCCATCCAGCACCGCGCCCTTGAACGACAGCGTCTTGATCTTCTTGGCCCAGTCGATGATCTCGCGCGCCACATCGACGACCGACTCGCCGTAGGCCAGCGCGCTGGGGCCTTCGAGGGCCGGGCCGATGGGCTCAAGCGCGGTCCCGCTGAACGCCTTCTTGGCCAGCGAGTTCTTCACGACGGTCACGCGAATCTTCTTCTTGAGAAGCCCGTTGCGCAGCGTGTTGTTGTCGTTGGACGTCAAGCCGCGGATGTCGAGCACCAGCGCGCCCGATACGTCCTCGAACTTGCCCTTGTAGGCGTTGATGATGAGTTCCTTGATGGGCTTACTCATGTGTGCTTTCTCAATCTCGGAGCGATGGCTCCGGTCACGCGTGCGAACTTCGCATCAAACCGCGACGGGCACTCCCGGCGTCATCGTGCCGCTGATCACGCACTTCTTGATGTATGTGCCCTTGCTCGTTGCGGGCTTGACCTTGTGAATGATCGAGAGAAAGTGCTCGAGGTTGGCCGCGAGATCGGCCTCGGGGAAGTTCATCTTGCCGATGATCGAGTGCACGTTGCCGAAGGTATCCACGCGGTACTCGATCTTGCCCGCCGAGTACTCCTTGACGGCGTTGACCACATCGGGCGTCACCGTGCCGGCCTTGGGCGAGGGCATCAGGCCCTTGGGGCCGAGCACCTTGCCGAGTTTCGACACCACGCGCATCATGTCGGGGGAAGCCACCGCAACGTCGAAATCCATCCAGCCGCCTTCGATCTTCTGCACCAGATCTTCCGCGCCGGCTTCGACTGCGCCGGCCGCCTTGGCCAGCACGGCCTTGTCGCTCTGGCAGAAGCAGATGACGCGGGCCGTCTTGCCCACACCCTTGGGGAAACTGATCGCGCCGCGCAACTGCTGGTCCGCCTGCTTGGGATCGACGCCCAGGTTCACGACCACATCAACCGTCTGGTTGAACTTCGGGGCCTTGAAACTCTTGAGCACCTTCACCGCCTCGGCCGGAGGCAGCGGGTTCTGGTTCTTGTCAGCGATCTCGCGATTCGCCTTGGTTCGCTTGGTGATGGTTGGCATGGTCAGGTCTCCACCGTCACGCCCATGGAGCGGGCCGTGCCTGCAATGGTGCGCATCGCCGCTTCCAGGGAAGCCGCGCTCATGTCCTTCATCTTTTCTTTGGCGATGGTCTCGAGCTGTGCCTTGCTCAGCTTGCCGACCTTGAGCGTGTTGGGCGTCGCCGAGCCCTTCTCGGCCTTCGAAAGGTCCTTGATCATCACTGCCGCAGGCGAGGACTTGATCTCGAACTCAAATGTGCGGTCGGCGAACACCGTAATGATGCAGCCGACGACCTTGCCGTTGAGTTCCTTGGTGCGCTCGTTGAACTGCTGAATGAACTGGCCGGGGTTGATGCCGTTGGCGCCAAGAGCCGGACCAAGCGGGGGGGCCGGCGTAGCCTTGCCTCCCGGGGCCATGATCTTGAATTGTTTGGCGATCTTCTTCTTGGCCATGATGCTCCTACCTCCCACCGCAGCCTGAGCGAAGGTTCGCCAGAGTGTCCCGGAGTGTGGCCATCCGGGAGGAAGCGGTGGTGATGACGGTCTGAATTGGACGACCCCTGCGAGAACGTGGGGCCGAAAAACGAGTCGCAGAGTATAGCGAATCCCCTTGCCAAGTAAAGGAGAGGAGGGGCTCAGGTCTGCCCGCTCAACTCCAGCAGTTTCAGCACTGTGCGCCAGTTTCGTAGGGTGCTGGTGGTGGCGAGCGTGGAGTCCAGCCAGGCGTTGGTGAAGCGCGACTTGGCGACGCCGTTGCCCAGAAACATGTAGATCTCGCGCCCGCCGGGTTTGTGCACCTCCAAGCGGTCGCCGGGCGAGCGTGCCGGATCGAGGGCGGCGATCCGCTGGCGAACCGGCGCCTCAGCGAGGAAAGCGACATGCAGCGAGGCAACGTCGGGGGCATTGGCCCGGCCGGACAGAAACGGATTGTCGGCCGCGATCGCGCGCAGGTCCTTGGCTGTGCGAACGATCACCGGCGATCGAATTCCGAAACGCCTCTGGATCTGCTCGGTCGCCGCACTGGAGATGCGCGCAGCGCATTCGGCGGTCGCTGCGAAGACCACGTTCCCGCTCTGGATATAGGTCCGGACATCGCTACAGCCAGCCTTGGAGAAAATCTCCGCGAGATCGCGCATCGGCAGGATGTTCTTGCCGCCGACGTTGATGCCGCGCAACAGCGCCATGTACGTGCCGTTTGGACCGGATCCGGAGCGCGATGGCGAGCGTGAAGCCATCCCTTGATTGTAAGGCCAGGCTGCTGCCGCCCCGGCCGGGTCATGCAGGAATGCGCAAGAGAGGACTCGAACCTCCAAGGGATTTTACTCCCACCAGCACCTCAAGCTGGCGCGTCTGCCAATTTCGCCACTTGCGCAAGGGTGCGTGCAAACGTGTGAGGCGGAAGTATAGCGGTGCGGGCGCGGCTGTCGAGCGCGTGACGCTCAGGGTCGCGGGCGCACGCGCGTGCCATCATGCACGGCGTCGCTGGGATGGATGATGACGGCGTCGCCGGCCTTGAGCCCGCCGGCGATCTCAGCCTCCAGTCCGTTCTGCCGGCCGATATCGATCGTGCGTTTGACCGCGCGGCCGGCCTCAATCGCGTACACGTGCCACTTCTCGCCGTCGCGGAAGAGCGCGCTCATTGGCGCCTTGAGGATCTTTGGCTGTTCCCAGAGCACGATGTGGGCATCGACGCGGAAGGCATCGCCAAGCGAAGCCCGCTGATCGGGAGGCGTGACGAAGTCGACGATGACGTTGACGCGCTGCTCCTCGACTCCAAGGGCGCTGATCTTGGTAAACGCCGAGGGCTCGACGCGCCGCACCGTGCCCAGCAGTTCGTGGTCGCCACCCCAGCCGTCAAAGATCACCGTCGCGCCGGGTTCAACCTTCGCGCCGTCGCTGGAGAGGACATCGATGACGACTTCGAGGTCGCGCGGATCGCCCACTTCGATCAGCGGCGCACCCGCCGGCACCACGGACACGCTTTCCTGCAGCACGCGCAGCACGCGACCGTTGATGGGCGAGCGAATGGCGAAGTGGGGGCCCTCAGCGCCTTCAGCGGCGGTCGAGGGGACGTTGCCGGCAGATTCGCTTTGCGTGCGCAGCAGTGCAGCCTTCGCCTGTTCGAGTTCGAAGCGGGCGATGTCGCGCTCGAACTCGGCTGAACGCAGATCCTGCTCGGCCACCTTCTCCGCGAAGATCCGAGCATCGAGTTCGCGCTGCCGGGCCGCATCCTTCTCCATGGCGGCCTGCATGCGCTCGCGCTCGCGGCGGTTGTACTCGAGCGTCTCGTGCGCGCGGGCCAGCACAGCGTCGCTGCGGCTGATGGCGGCCTCGCCCGCGCGCACGCGCGCCTCGGCCTCGGCCCGCGCCCGCACATCCAGCAGCATCGGATCGGTCGGCTCAATCAGGCCAAGCACTGTCTCCTCGGCCTTGACCTCGTCGCCCGCCTTCAGCACGATGCGCTGCAGCCGCCCGGCCAGCGGCGCCGAGACGACGTAGCGCTCGCGAATGCGCGTCTTGCCGTCCTCGTCCACCGTGATGCGCAGCGGCCCGAAATCAACGCGCGCGACATCCACCGGCACAGGCTTGGGCACGAACGCCCACGCCACCGCGCCAACGATCGCCAGCACGACAATCACGAGCAGGATGCGGCGTATCACGCGTGACATTGGCGACTGTTGACGTTGGCTGAATCTACTCGCGCGTCTTCAGGACCGAGATCAGGTCCAAGTGGTCGATGCGCCGGCGAACCACCAGGCCCGAAACCAGCGCCGCCAGCAGCACAACCAGTGCCGCGAAGCCGAACGTCTGCTTTCTCACCACAAGCGGGATTCGGAACAGTTCGCTGTCAACCGAATGAATCACGACCGATGCCAGAGTGTATCCAAGGGCCAGCCCGATCGGGATCGCAATGAGCGTCAGCACCGCGAGTTCGCCCAGCAGGATGGCCGAGACCTCTGCCCGGCGGAAGCCGATGACGCGCAGCGTCGCGAGTTCGCGGCTGCGCTCGGCGAGCGAGATGCGCGCGCTGTTGTACACAACGCCGAACGCGATGATCACGGCGAAGAGGATGTTGAACATCCGGATGCGCATGAGGTTCTCGCCGACGATGTCGTTGAAACTCTCCTTGGTGGCCTTCTTGAGAGCGACGCCTGCGACTGCCGGTGTGTTCTTGAGCGTGGTGTAGAGGTCATCCACGCGCGCCATGTCCACCCCGATGTACGCGCCGCTGACGCGATCCTGCTCGCCCAGCAGCCGATGAAGCGCATCCAGCCGCATGTATGCCGACATGCCGGAGAAGTCGTCGATCAGGCCGTCGACGGGCAGGCGAACGATCGGGCGCTTGTCGGAAAGCACTTCCATCGTGATCTCGTCGCCATTGCGCACGTTCAGCAACTCGCCAAGTTTGGCCGACATGAACACGCCGTTGGATGGAAGCGTGATGTGGTTGCCGTGAATGTCCAGCAGCCGGAAGAGTTCAGCGTCATCACGTATCGCTGTCACGCCAACGCGGCGGCTGAGCGGCCCCCTGCGCAGCCGCACCGGCGCCGAACGGAAGGGCTCAACCGCGTGCACGCCGGGCATGTGCAGCATCTCCTCGACCGCCCGGCCGGAAGCCGACTCGGTCAGCGTCACGGTTGCGTGTTGGCGCTGCGCCAGTTCGAATTGCAGATCGAGCACGTAGTCGATGGCGTCCTTCATGAACGCGCCGACGACGAGCACGGCGGCGGCCATCGCGATGCCCAGGATGGTCGTGGCCGCCTTGATCGGCCGCCGCTCGAGTTCGCGCAGGATCATGCGGGCAGCGGGCGAGATCAGTTTCTGGAGGCCGATGCGTTCGACCAGCGTCGGGCGGAAATCGGCGGGCGGCTCCGGCCGCATCGCCTGCGCCGGCGGCATGCGCGCGGCACGTCGCACTGAGTGCATCGTGCCGATGATGCCCGCGGCGAAACTGATGCCGATGCCGCCCAGCACAACCTCGTAGTCGATGGAGTACAGAAAGACCGGGAAGTGGAAGAACCGCGCATACATGTGCGTCATCTGCTGGCCCATCCATGAGCCCAGCGCCGCGCCCATGATCGATCCCACCAGTACGATCGCCAGCACCATCTGCAGATAGTGCCATCCGACCTCGAGGTTGGAGTACCCGAAGGCTTTCAGTGTGGCGACCTGCTCGCGTTGCGTGGAGATCAGCCGCGTGAGCACGACATTCAGAAGAAATGCCGCAACCAGCAGAAAAATGGTTGGCGCGACCATCGCCATGCCGCGCAACTCGCGCAGTTCGTTGCTCACAAACTGATGCGACGGCTGATCGCGCCGGCCATACGCGCCCAACCCGCCATACGGTTCCGTCAGGCGATCGACGCGCTGGATCACCTCGTCCTCGATGGCCTGGGGCATGAGCGTCAGTGCGAAGTCGTTGTACGCACCATCCATGTCGAACGCCGGCGCCAGTTGCCGCTCGCCCATCCACATGACGGCGAAGCGTTTGTCGTCGGGCAGCACGTCGCCGGGCCTGATCTGGTAGACGTACTCGGGCGAAAGCGCGATGCCAACGATGCGCAGTGTCTCAAGCCGGCCGTTGATCACCGCGTCGAGGCCGTCACCAGGGTGCATGCCGTGCGCGTGTGCGAAGGCCTCGCTGACGAGCACTTCACCGTCGCGCCCGGGCTCGATATACCGGCCCTCGCGCAGATGCAGGCCGTTGATCGCGGGCGGAGTGGAATCGGGCACCGAGATCAGTCGCGCCATCGCCGGCTCGTTCATGCCCTCGACGCTGAGGTTGACCTCGACCACGACACGTGCCTGCACCTGGGCGACGCCGGGAATCGCAGCGATGCGGTCGCGAATATGCACAGGCGCGCGCTTGACGTGCGCGAAGACCTCGGCGAAGCGATACTCCCGGTAGTAGGTTTCCATCGTGTGCCGCAGTGAGCGCAGCATGCTCACGGCCATCACGAATGTCGCGATGCCGCTCGCCACCACGAGCGCGATCGCGAACGCCTGGCCCTTGATGTGCCAGAGGTCGCGAATCAGTTTTCGATGCAGCGCGGGGAGCATGGGTGTTCCCACCTCACCAGGCAAGTTCGCTGGCCGCGATCTTGCGCTCGTTGCACTTGACGCTGGCGATGCGACCGTTGGACAGCGAGATCACGCGGTCGGCCATGCCCGCGATCACCGCGTTGTGCGTGATGACGGCCGTGGTCGTGCCCAGTTCGCGATTGACGTGTTCGATCGCCTCCAGCACCGTGATGCCGGTCTGTACATCCAGCGCGCCGGTGGGCTCATCGCAGAGCAGCACATCCGGCCGCTTGGCAATGGCGCGGGCGATGGCGATGCGCTGCTGCTCGCCGCCGGACAACTGAGAAGGAAAGTGATTCAGCCGCTTTCCCAGGCCGACCATCTCCAGCGCATCATCCGGATTCATCGGATCGGCTGAGATGTCGGTCACGAGCGCGACGTTCTCGCGCGCCGTCAGGCTGGGAATGAGGTTGTAGAACTGGAAGACAAAGCCGACGTGCTCGCGCCGGTACTGCGTCAGACCACCCTCGCTCATCTCCGTCAGGTCGTGATCGACGTAGCGCACGCTGCCGGAGGTCGGCACGTCGAGCCCACCGAGGATGTTCAGCAGCGTTGACTTGCCCGAACCCGATGGGCCCAGCAGCACGACAAACTCATGCGCGAAGAGGTCGACATCGACGCCGCGCAGGGCTTCCACGCGCACATCGCCCATCTGATAGATCTTCGTGATGCCGCGCGCCTGGAACACGGCCGCGCCGGTCGAGGGAGCCGCAGCGACATCAGGCGCGTTGGGCATGAGCAAAGTGTAGCGTGCGCAATGGCAACGCCCGGCAATCAGGGCCGGGCGTTGCGTTCAACCCCATCGGATCGGCGTGTGCCTCAATCACCACGGGCAGCGTGCTCGATACACCGGTCTGCAGGCGCGCGAGAGCTGGAAGCGTCCCTGGTCGAACGCGTATCGGTACGACGTGCCGAACGACGCCACGTAGCCATCGACGAACGGGCGCGATTCGCAGCGCAGGTCGTCGCGTACATCGGCGCAGAAGATCTTGCCGTTGATGCCGTCACGGAATCCCTGGTTGCCGCCTGCGGCCTCGCCAGATCGGAAGAGC
>DATKJG010000062.1:0-2086 GCA_035543215.1 Phycisphaerales bacterium
TGACGGCACGCGCTTCGCATTCAGCGTGACGCGCGACAACGGCATCGAACTATGGATCTGCGACGCGAAGATCGCGAAAGCGCGCAAGGTCACCGAGCCGATTCTCAACGCCACGATGGGAGGTCCGTTCGACTGGATGCCCGATGACCGCCGGCTGATCCTGCACCTGATCCCCGACGGCCGTGGCCAGGCGCCTGTCGCGGCGAAGGCGCCGACCGGCCCGGTCGTGCAGGAGGTCGAAAGGCAGGCCAAAGCCCCCGTGCGCACGTACCAGGACCTGCTGGAGAATCCGCACGACGAAGCACTCTTCGACTACTACTGCACCTCGCAACTGGCGATTCTCGACAGTCAGACCGGCGCGATCACCAAACTCGGTTCGCCCGCGATCTATGACGCCGTCAATGTCGCGCCCTCCGGCAAATGCATGATCGTCTCGCACATCGTGCGTCCGTATTCCTACCTCGTGCCCGCGGGCCAGTTTCCCGACATCGTGGAACTGTGGGATGCCAGCGGCAAGGTCATTCGCGAACTCGCGAAGAACCCGATGCGCGACACGATCCCGATCGAAGGCGTGCAGACTGGCCCGCGCGGCTTCACTTGGCAGAGCAATTCATCCGAATCCGATGGCGATGTGCTGCTGTGGACCGAAGCCCTCGATGGCGGCGATCCCAAGAACAAGGTCCCCCACCGCGATCGCGTCATGCGGCTGGGCGCACCATTCCAAGGCGATGCGGTGGAACTGATCAAGACGCAGCATCGCTTCTCCGGAATGAACTGGTTCGCGACGGAGAATCTCGCGCTCGTCAGCGAGTACGACCGTGACAAGCGCTGGCGCAAGACGTGGATCTACGACGTTTCACAGGCGACCGACCCGGCGTATCAGCCGCGGCTGCTGTGGGATCTGAGTTCGCAGGATCGCTACAACGATCCCGGCCGGCCCATCAACACGCTCAACAAGCGCGGCCGAAATGTCATCCTCGTCCACAACAACTCGATGTATCTCTCCGGCGGCGGCGCGACGCCCAAAGGCGATTGCCCCTTCCTCGATCGCCTCAACCTCGATACCCTCAAGAGCGAACGCCTCTGGCAATGCACGGGCGAGAACTACGAGAGTGTCAGCGACCTGCTCAACGATGACGGCTCGCTGGTGCTGACCAACTATCAATCGATCAAGGATCCGCCGAACTACTTCGCGCGCGACCTCGCCGGCAAAGGCAAGGCCGATCGACAACTGACCAACTTCCCCGATCCCGCGCCGCAACTGCAAGGCATTCACAAGGAACTGGTCACCTACACGCGCGACGATGGTGTGCAACTTTCAGCCACACTGTATCTGCCGCCCAACTACAAGATGGGCAGCGGCGAGCGGCTGCCGCTGATCGTCTGGGCCTATCCGCGCGAGTTCAACGATGCGGGCACGGCGGGCCAGGTGTCCGGCTCGCCTTACACCTTCACGCGCATCGGCGGCATCTCGCACCTGTTCCTGCTCCTGCAGGGTTACGCGATCATGGACAACGCCACGATGCCGGTGGTCGGCGATCCGGAGACGATGAACGATACGTTTATCCCGCAAATCGTCGCCAGCGCCAAGGCGTGCATCGACAAGGCTGCGGAGATGGGCGTCGCCGATCCCGAACGCGTAGGCGTAGGCGGCCACTCCTACGGCGCGTTCATGACGGCCAACCTCCTGGCGCACTGCGATCTGTTCCGCGCGGGGTGCGCCCGCAGCGGCGCGTACAACCGCACGCTGACACCCTTCGGCTTCCAGAGCGAACGCCGCACGCTCTGGGAGGCGCCCAAGAGTTATGTTGAACTCTCGCCGTTCATGTACGCCCACAAGATCAATGAGCCCTTGCTGATGATCCATGGCGAGATGGACAACAACCCCGGCACCTTCCCCATCCAGAGCGAGCGCCTGTATGCGGCGATCAAGGGCAACGGCGGCACCGCCCGGCTGGTGATGCTGCCGTACGAATCGCACGGCTACGCGGCCCGCGAGAGCGTGATGCAGACACTGGCGGAGATGATCGACTGGTTCGATCAGTATGTAAAATACGCAGCGCCGCGCCCGGCGGGAGCCACGCCC